>SBFS01000253.1 GCA_006227825.1 Burkholderiales bacterium
TCGACCGCGCGGTAGAAGGCGCCGAAGTCGCTGTGCCAGTCCTCGAAGTCCATCAGGCCGGCCCTGCGCGCCTTTTCCCAGTAACGCACCGTGATGTCGATGACGAAGTCCTCCTCCCAGCTCAGGAAGGCGTCGCGCATCAGGCTGGCGATGTCGTAGGTGATGGGGCCGTGCACCGCGTCCTGGAAATCGAGCACGCCCAGCTGGCGGGCCGGTGTGTTACCGGGCGAGTCCGGCACCATCAGGTTGCGCGGCATGAAGTCGCGGTGGACATGCACCATGGGCGCAGCCAGGTTGCGCGCCACGATGGTGTCGAAGGTCTTCTGCAGGGTCTGCGCGGTCGACCCTTCGACGGCCAGACCCTTGTGGCGTGCCAGGTACCAGTCCGGAAAGAGTTGCAGCTCCCGCCTCAGCAGTGCCTCGTCGTAGGGCGGCAGCTCGTCGGGCCTGGATGCCTGCTGCCAGGCCAGCAGCGCGTCGAGCGCCTGCAGGTAGCGCTCCTGGTTCGCCGCCGGGTGGTCGGTGTCGATGCGGGCCATCAGCGTGTCCCGACCCAGGTCGGTCAGCAGCATGAAGCCCTGCACCTGGTCCCAGGCCAGCACCTCGGGGACGAGCAGGCCGGCGTCCTTCATCAGCCCCGCGACGTGCACGAACGGACGGCAATCTTCCCGGTCCGGGGGGGCGTCCATGATGATGCGGCTGCCGCCATCGGCGGTGTCCAGCCGCAGGTAGCGCCTGAAGCTGGCGTCCGCCGAGGCCAGCCGCAGGCTGGACGGGCGCAGCCCGTGGTCCGGGCCCACGCGGCCGAGCCAGTCGGCGAACTGCCGCTGGCGGTCCGGGCTGGTCCATTCCACCTCGGTGGCGGGAGAGTTTTCGCGGGACATGAGGGGGGAGACGGGGATGGGCCGCATCGCACGGCCGGGCTGCCACCGGGGTCGCGGCATCGGAAGGACATAGGATAATCCGGCTGAATTCTACAAAGCAGTTCGTCTCCCGGTCGTGCCCCGTGGCCAGTACCTTTCGAGTCCTGCATTGCCCCCGCCCGTGAAGAACCGACCTTCGACGAAGCTTTTCCCGCCGCGTGGTCCGCATCCCATGGTGGCCGGTCGTCTGCGCGGGGCGATGGCGGTGTTGCTGGTCGGCATGGGCACCGGTGCCGCATTTGCCCAGGAGGCCGGTGCGCCGGTCCGTCTGCAGGCCAGTCCGCTGCTGCAGGAGCAACTGCCACCGGATGTGCTGGACCGGCTGCCTGTCTTCGTCCGGGGGCAGACCATCGAGGGCCAGGCCGACGGCGCCATCGCCGTCGAGGGGCAGGCCGAGCTGCGGCGGCACGACACGGTCATCCGGGCCGATCGCCTCGAATACGATCGCCGGGACGGTCAGACGCGGGCCACCGGCGATGTCCTGATCAACCGTTCGGGCGACCGGATCCAGGGCTCGTCGCTGGAGCTGAACATCGAAACCCAGCAGGGCAGCCTGGAGCAGCCGCAGTTCCAGTTGCTGCGCAACGAGGCCAAGGGGGACGCGAGCCGGCTGGAGTTCCTGGAGAAGGACCGGTTCCGGGTCCACGATGCCCGGTTCTCGACCTGCCCGCGCCCGCCGGGCGAAGCCTGGAAGCCCGAGTGGCTGGTGCGCGCCAGCCGCATCGATCTGGACGAGGCGCAAGACGTCGGTACCGCCGTCGGCGCCGTGGTCGAGTTCCAGGGGGTTCCGATCCTGGCGGCCCCCTACCTGTCCTTTCCCCTGTCCGACCGGCGCAAGAGCGGCTGGTTGCCGCCCTCCATCGGCGTGGACAGCCAGAGCGGCCTTGAGCTGACGGTTCCCTACTACCTGAACCTGGCCCCCAACTTCGACGCCACCCTGCAGCCCACGATCATGACCAAGCGGGGCATCGACCTGGGCGCCGAGTTCCGCTACCTGCAGCCCGATTACTCGGGCATGCTGAGGGCCTCCTGGACGCCGGACGACAGGCTGCGCGAGGACGACCGGTGGTCTTACGCCTTCGAGCACCGCCAGGACCTGCCGGGCCTGATGGGCGTGCGCTCGCCGGTGCGCCTGGACCTGGGACTCAACCGGGTGAGCGACAGCAATTTCTGGCGCGATTACCCCCGGGCACTGACATCCCTGACGTCCCGCCTTCTGGAAAGCCGGGCTTCACTGGGCTGGAACCAGGGCCCGTGGTCGCTGAGCCTGGGCGCGAACGCCTGGCAGACCTTGCAGGATCCGGACTCGGTCATCACGCCACCCTACGACCGGCTGCCGACCCTGGGCATGATGTACCGCCGGGAGGACCAGACCATCGCGGGAAGCCGGGGCTGGGACTGGTCCGTCCAGGGCGAGTGGACCCGGTTCCGGCGCAGCGCCTTCGCGGCCGGCTCATCGGCCGAGGAGGGCGACCGGACCCTGCTGGTCGGCGAGATCACCCGCCGCTGGGGGACGCACGGCTGGTACGTCCAGCCCAGGCTGCGCCTGCACGCGGCGCACTACCGGTACGCGGACGACAGCGGACGCACGGTCAGCGACGCGCGGCTGCTGCCCACCTTCAGCACCGACAGCGGGCTGGTCTTCGAGCGGCAGGCGCGCTTCTTCGGCCGCGATGTGCTGCAGACCCTGGAGCCCAGGCTCTTCTTCACCTGGACGCCGTTTCGCGACCAGTCCGGCCTGCCCAACTACGACGCCAGCAACCTCGACTTCAACTTCGCATCCATCTTCACCGAGCACACCATCGGCGGCAACGACCGGATCGACGATGCCCGGGCCCTGACCCTGGGGGTGGAAAGCCGGATCTTCGACCCGGGCAGCGGCATGGAACTGGCACGCATCGGGCTGGCGCAGCGCTACCTGCTGGCCGACCAGCAGGTCACGCTCGACGATGTCCCCGTCACGGACCGGTTCAGCGACATTCTTCTGGGGGCCCGTGTCCAGTGGTCGCCCCGGTGGTCGACCGACCTGAACCTGCGCTACCGTCCCGGTGACGGCAGCGCGATCCGGACCACCCTGGGCGCACGCTACATGCCCGGCCCGTACCGAGTCCTCAGCGTCGCCTACCGCCAGCAGATCGACGCCAGCGAGCAGGTCGACATCGGCTGGCAGTGGCCCCTGTCCGACCTGTTCGGCCGCGCGCCCGACCCGGTCCGGGGCAAGGCGCTGGGGCCGGGGCAGTGGTACGGCCTGGGCCGGATGAACTACAGTGTCCCGGACAAGAAGATCGTGGACCTGGTGGCCGGCTTCGAATACGACGCCGGCTGCTGGATCGGCCGTCTCGTGCTGGAACGCCTGCAGCTCGATCGCGTCTCGGCCAACGAGCGTGTCCTGCTGCAGCTCGAGTTCAACGGCTTCTCGCGCTTGGGCGCCAGTTCGCTCAAGACACTGTCCAACCAGATTCCGCGCTACCAGTACCTGCGCGAAGAGATCAACCCGCCCAGCCGCTTCCAGTACCATGACTGAGACCTCCTTCCCATCCGCCGGCCGCAAGCCCTTGCTGTCCGGCCTGCTCGTGGCGCTGCTGGTTGCATCGTTCGCCGTCCAGGCCCAGGGCCTGCGCCTCAATCCGAACCTGAACCTGGGCCCGAACGTGCGGGCCGAGCGTCCGGTCGCCGTCGATGCCGATTTCATCGTCGCGCTGGTCAATGCCGAACCCATCACCAACCATGAGGTGCGCCAGGCCATGCGGCGCCTGGAGCAGCGCGGCGGCGCACGGCCTCCCGCCGACGAGCTGGCGCGCGAGGTGCTGGACCAGCTCATCTCCGAGCGCGCCCTGCTCCAGCACGCGCAGGAGACGGGGCTGCGGGTGGACGAAGCGTCCCTGCTGCAGGCCGAGCAGGCCGTGGCCGCGCAGAACGGGCTGGGCCTGGAGGCCTTCCGGCGGCGGCTGTCGGCCGAAGGCATCGAGCCATCGGCGTTCCGGGACGACCTGCGGCGGCAGATCCTGATGCAGCGTCTGCGCGAGCGCGAAGTCGGCAGCCGCGTCCAGGTGAGCGAGGCCGACGTCGACGACGCCATGCGGGCGCGCCGCGCCGCCCTGTCCGCCGATGTCTCGGTCAACCTGGGCCATGTGCTGGTGCAGGTGCCCGAGTCGGTCGGCCCGGACCGGCTCAGGGAGCTGGAGGCACGGGCACAGCAGGCCGCCGACCGGGTGCGCGCGGGCGAGGAGTTCGCATCGGTGGCGCGGGCGTTCTCGGACGCGGCCGAGGCGGCCACCGGCGGCCAGTTCGGCCTGCGGCCCTACAGCCGCCTGCCGGAGCTGTTCGTCCAGGCCGTGCGCGACCTGCCGGTGGGCGGGGTGGCCGGTCCGTTGCGCAGCCCTGCAGGCTTTCACGTGCTCAAGGTGATCGAGCGCAGGGACGCCGCGGCGGCCAACGCGCGGGTGGTCCAGACCCGGGCCAGCCACATCCTGCTGCGCCCGGGACCGCAGCTGAGCGAGGCCCAGGCGATCGAGCGGCTGGCGGGCATGCGCCAGCAGGTGCAGGCCGGACAGGCCAGCTTCGAGTCGCTGGCCCGCGAGTTCAGCCAGGACGGATCGGCATCCGAGGGTGGCGACCTGGGCTGGTCGGAGCCCGGCATGTTCGTGCCCGAGTTCGAGCAGGTGATGAACGCGCTGCGGCCGGGTCAGCTTTCGGAGCCGGTCGTCTCGCGTTTCGGGGTCCACCTGATCAGGGTGGCCGAACGGCGTGAGCGCGAACTGAGCGACCGCGAGCAGCGGGAACTGGTGCGCGCGCAGCTGCGCGAGCAGCGCGCCGAGAGCGCGCTCGATGCCCTGGTCCAGGACGTGCGCGGCCGCGCCTATGTCGAACTGCGCGATCCGCCGCGCCCCTGATCTTGAAACACCTGCCCCGCAAGCGCTTCGGCCAGCACTTCCTGACCGACAGCGCCATCATCGACGCCATCGTGCGCGAGATCGCACCGCGCGCGGGCGATGCCATGGTCGAGATCGGGCCCGGGCTGGCCGCGCTGACGCAGCCGCTGGTCGAGCGCCTGGGCCGGCTGACCGTCATCGAACTCGACCGCGACCTGGCCGCCAGGCTGCGCCAGCATCCGCAGCTGGACGTGGTCGAGTCCGATGTGCTCAAGGTCGATTTCACCGCCCTGGCGCAGCGCATGGCTGTCGGGGAGCAGCAACCCGCGCAGCGGCGCAGCGCGGGGGCACTCAGGATTGTCGGCAACCTGCCTTACAACATCTCCAGTCCGATCCTGTTCCATCTGCTCGACCACGTGGCCGTGGTGCAGGACCAGCATTTCATGCTGCAGAAGGAGGTGATCGACCGCATGGTGGCCCGGCCTGCCACGGGCGACTACGGGCGACTGTCGGTCATGCTGCAGTGGCGCTATGCGATGGAGAACGTGCTGTTCGTGCCGCCGGCCTGCTTCGACCCGCCGCCCCGGGTGGACAGCGCGGTGGTGCGCATGGTGCCGCTGGCCGATCCGCCGCCGATCGACTTCGCGACCTACGGCGACCTGGTGCAGACCGCCTTCAGCCAGCGGCGCAAGATCCTGCGCCATACCCTGGGCCGCTGGCTCGAGGCGCGCGGGTTCAACGGCGACTTCGACCTGCAGCGCCGCGCCGAAGAAGTGCCCGTCCACGAATACGTGGCCCTCGCCCAGGCCGTTCAGCCCTAGCCAGGACGCAGGCATGAAAAAGCCGCTGCAAGTGCAGCGGCTGGTATCTGTCCAGAACACCGCGGAACTGGCTTTGCCAGGCCGCAGGTGTTGCCCCCCAGTGGGGGGTGACGCGCCGCAGGCGCGGCGCGGGGGGTGTTCTCAGCGCCGGGCCGCCCCAAGCTGAGAACGCGCCCCCTCGGGGGGCAGCGACCCGCGCAGCGGCGGAGCGTGGGGGCTACCGATCAAGCGGCAGTCAGCCAGTAACCTGCGTTGAACGGGCTGCTCATGCGCAGCGCCATCGGGCTCACATCGACGATCTTGTCGGTGGGCATGGGTTCTTCGTTCTCGACGGCGATCGGCTCTTCACCCTTCGGGGCCCGGGCGACCGAGAAGGAATAGAAGCAGCGGAACGGGATCTTGCGGTCGCTCCAGTAGTCGGCCGCGTCACGGAAGATGTCCAGCAGCTGCTCGCGCGCTTCCTTGTCGAACCTGGCGTGCGCCGGAATGTGCTCGAGCACCACGATGAAGCCGGTCTGCGGCCCCGACTTGTGCACCAGGTCGGTCATGCAGTCGTACAGTGCATCGAAGTTCTTGCCGAAATGCGGCGGCAGCGTGTACTGGGCAGCGATCAGTTCGAGCACGTCCTGCTTGCTCTGGGCCTTGGCCAGGTTGGCGTACAGGAAGTGGTGGCCCAGCTGCTCGGCGGCGGCCTGCAGGTCTTTCACGCCGAAGGCGCGGATCGACTGCACGATGTTGCTGCGTACGTTACGAAGTGGCGTGTCCATCTCCGTGTCTCTTTCAAAAGGTCAAGTTGAAAATCCGTTGATCGATCGTTCCGAGGCCGCAGTTCATTCCACGATCAGGCGGAAGCTGCTGTAGTGATCCTCGGTGTAGTAGCACGCATCGGGAGACCGGGGTTGCTGGCCGCCGCACACGATGCGCCGGGCGCCTCGGTGTCGCAGGCCGGGCGTGGGGACCGTGTACTCGCGGTAGTAGCCCCGCTTCTCGCGGGGCAGCAGCCGCTCGCGGTTGCCAAAGACGGTGCCGTCCTTTTCGTAGCGGAACGGACCGCCTTCGCGGATCTGCGCCATCACTTCCTGGCCCTGCACGGGCAGACCGGACAGGGGGACGGAAGCCACGGCCGATCCGGGCAGGACCGGTGTCGAGGGTGTCCGGGCCTGCACCGCCAAGGTGCCCAGCGTGGCCAGCAGCCCCGCTGCCAGCACACCTGCAATGACCGCCCGGGACTGCCTCCCAAGTCCGCGGGCCCGCCAAAAAGCCATGGATTTCCCTGCTCCTGATGCGGGCAACCCGCCTCGGGTCAGGTGCCACGGCGGCCGTCGGACGGCGTTGCGGAGCACTTGAACGGGGGCGGGTTTACCCTGTGAATCAAGCGCGAAGTGTGCCTGATATGGTGCAGAAAAGCAAGCCCTTGCTGAAAAAACAGGCAGCGGAAGTGCCGGGCAAGCGTGTCAAAAAGTAAGTGCTTGCTGCCGTTCCTGGCCTTATCGGGGCGCGTTGACTTCGGCCACCGTCAGGGCTGTCATGTTGACGATGCGGCGCACCGTGGCGCTGGCGGTGAGGATGTGCACGGGTTTGGCCACCCCCAGCAGCATCGGGCCGACGGCGATGTTGCCGCCGGCGGCTGTCTTGAGCAGGTTGTAGGCGATGTTGGCCGCGTCGATGTTGGGGCAGACCAGCAGGTTGGCGTCGCCAGCCAGGGTGGTGCGCGGCATCATCGCGACCCTCGCCTCGGCGTCCAGGGCCACGTCGCCGTGCATCTCGCCGTCCACCTCGAGCCAGGGCGCGTCACGGCGAAGGATCTCCAGTGTCTCGCGCATCTTGACCGCACTGGGCTGGTTGCTGGAGCCGAAATTCGAGTGCGACAGCAGCGCGGCCTTGGGCGTGATGCCGAACCGCATGATCTTGCGCGCCGCCATCTGCGTGATCTCGGCCAGCTGCGCTGCCGTGGGGTCGTAGTTGATGTGGGTGTCCACCAGGAAGACCTGGCGGCCGGGCAGCATCAGGGCGTTCATGGCCGCGTAGCAGTGGGCACTGTCGCGCTTGCCGATCACCTGGTCGATGTAGTCCAGGTGCAGGTGGGTGTTGCCCCAGGTGCCGCAGATCATGCCGTCGACCTCGCCCTTGCGCAGCAGCATGGTGCTGATGAGGGTCAGGCGCCGGCGCATCTCGATCTTGGCCAGCTGGACGGTCACACCGCGGCGCTCCATGAGCTGGTGGTAGGTCTGCCAGAAGTCGCGGTAGCGGTGGTCCTGCTCGACGTTGACCACGTCGTAGTCCAGATCCTGCTTCAGGCGCAGGCCGAACTTCTCGATGCGCTGCGCGATGATGGAGGGGCGTCCGACCAGCGTGGGGCGGGCCAGACCTTCGTCCACCACCACCTGGCAGGCCCGCAGCACGCGCTCCTCCTCACCCTCGGCGTAGACCACCCGCTTGCGCTGTGCCGTCTTGGCGGCGGCATAGATCGGCTTCATGATGGTGCCCGAGGCGAACACGAAGCTCTGCAGCTTCTCCCGGTAGGCGTCGATGTCGGCCACCGGCCGCAGGGCGACGCCGCTGTCGGCCGCCGCCTGCGCCACGGCCGGCGCGATCTTCATCATCAGCCGCGGGTCGAAGGGCTTGGGGATCAGGTAGTCGGGACCGAAGGCCAGCTTCTCTCCGGCGTAGGCGGCGGCCACGACCTCGTTCTGCTCGGCCTGGGCGAGCTCGGCGATGGCATGCACCGCCGCAATCTCCATCTCGTCGGTGATGGTGGAGGCGCCGGCGTCCAGGGCGCCGCGGAAGATGTACGGGAAGCACAGGACGTTGTTGACCTGGTTCGGGTAGTCGGTGCGACCGGTGGCCATGATGGCGTCGTCGCGCACGGCCTTCACCTCGTCGGGCAGGATTTCGGGCGTGGGGTTGGCCAGGGCGAAGATCAGCGGCCGGGCGGCCATCCTGGCCACCATCTCGGGCTTGAGCACGCCGCCGGCCGACAGGCCCAGAAACACGTCGGCCCCGGCAATGGCCTCGGCCAGGGTGCGCTGGTCGGTCTTCTGCGCGAACACGGCCTTGTCCGGGTCCATCAGTTCGGTGCGGCCCTCCCAGACCAGGCCGGCCAGGTCGGTCACCCAGATGTTCTCGCGCGGCAGGCCCAGCTTGACCAGCAGCTGGATGCAGGCCAGTGCCGCGGCACCGGCGCCGGAGGTGACCAGCTTGACCTGCCTGATGTCCTTGCCCACCACCTTCAGGCCGTTGAGCAGGGCGGCGCCGACGACGATGGCCGTGCCATGCTGGTCGTCGTGGAAGACCGGGATCTTCATGCGCTCGCGCAGCTTGCGCTCGACATAGAAACAGTCGGGCGCCTTGATGTCCTCCAGGTTCACGCCGCCGAAGGTCGGTTCGAGCGCCGCGATGATCTCGACCAGCCGGTCCGGGTCCTTCTCGTTGATCTCGATGTCGAAGACATCGATGCCGGCGAACTTCTTGAACAGCACGCCCTTGCCTTCCATCACCGGCTTGGCCGCCAGCGGGCCGATGTCGCCCAGACCCAGCACGGCGGTGCCGTTGGTGATGACGGCCACCAGGTTGCCGCGGCTGGTGTACTTGAAGGCGTTGACCGGGTCGGCCACGATCTCCTCGCAGGGCGCGGCCACGCCAGGTGAATAGGCGAGCGCCAGGTCGCGCTGGTTGGTCAGCTGCTTGGTGGCAGCGATGGCCACCTTCCCGGGGACCGGCCTCTCGTGGTATTCGAGCGCGGCCCGACGCAGCTCGGCACGGCGGTTGTCCTGGGGGTTGTCGGTGCTCATGGCCTGTCTCCTGCGTTCATATCGCCATATGAAAGATGATTGCGTATTCTAAATGCTGGTGGGGGAAAACCCCCGGTTTTCGGGTGTGCCTGCGGGTGGCTTCACTTGTGACCGGAATGGGGGAGATCCGGCGGCTCCCAAGGCTGGGGTTCGAGCCGGATCTGCTCCCGAAGGCTCAGGGCATCGGCCGCCCGGCACAGGCCGGTGGTGACACTCAGCAGGGCACCCGTGCCGCAGGCCACGCCCCAGGACAGGGCTTCGGGCCAGCTCTCATCGCGGGCCAGCGACCAGACCATGCCGCCGACAAAGCTGTCGCCGGCGCCGACCGCGCTGAGTGTGCGCACGGGCAGCGGCGGGACGAACCAGGCCCCCTCGCCGGTGGCCAGCAGGGCGCCGCGGTGACCCAGGCTCAGGGCGACCGCCTCGCAACGTCCCTCGGCCAGCAGCCTGTGCATGGCCGCCAGCTGGCTGGCGCGGTCGGGCAGTTCGTGCCCCAGGTGTCCACAGAGCTCGCGCAGGTTGGGCTTGATCAGGAAGACCCCTTCACGCAGCGCAGCGTCCAGCGCGCCCCCGCTGGTGTCCAGCACCAGGCGGCTGCCGCGGGTGCGCACCAGACGGGCCAGGCGCGCGTAGAAGTCCTCGGGCACGCCCGGAGGCAGGCTGCCGCTGGCCACGACCAGGCCGGGAAACGGGTCCAGGGCCGAGACCGCATCCAGGCAGGCCCGCCATTCGGCCTCGCCCAGCAGCGGTCCCGGCATCACGAAGCGGAATTCCTGGCCGCTGCGGTTCTCGTGGACGGTGAAGCTCACCCGGGTGTCCTCGGCGGTCGGCACGATGTGGCTGGTGATGCCCTCCTCGGCCAGGCGCCGGCGCAGCCAGTCGCCGGTGGGTCCGCCGGCCGGGCACAGGGCGGTGCAGCGCCCGCCCATGCGAACGACGGTGCGCGCCACGTTGATGCCGCCACCGCCGGCGTCGTGGGCCGTCGGGCTGCACCGCAGCTTGTGGGTGGGCACCACCTCGGCGGTCTCGGTGGCCAGGTCCACCGAGGGGTTCATGGTGAGGCAGAGCAGCCCGTGGCCGGCCGGTGGGGAAATGGAACTCATGCAGCGCGTTGTACCGCAAATCGGAGAGCGCCGGCGGCTCAGCGCAGGTGCTTCAGGCGCCGGGCGGCGAAGGCCTCGCTGACGCGCAGGCCGCGAGGTCCGGGCAGCAGCTCGAAGGACTGGCCCGCGCACAGGCTGCCGGACTCCTCCACCGCCAGATAGAAGCCGCTGCACAGTCCCAGCATCATCTGCCGCCCGGCGTCGGGCAGGCCCATGACGGCATTGAACTTGAAGCAGGGTTCGCGCGGCGCGGTCACGCGCAGCAGGGCATCGGGGAAGCGCAGCCGGTCACCGATCCAGACGCCGGTCTCGAGCAGGCCGGCGATGCTCAGGTTCTCGCCGAGGAAGCCGGGTGGCAGTTCCTCGTCGAACAGGCTGACACCCGCTCGCCGACGCCGCTCCTGCCAGAACGGGAGGTGCTCGACAGGGTAGGCATAGACCGCCTTGGCCAGGCCGCCGTGCACGCTGGGGTCGGCCTGTTCGTCGCCGTCCAGGCCCAGCAGACCCACCGCCACCGCGCCCTGGCGGGGGCGCTTGCCGATGGCCGAGCTGAAACGACGAGCGTCCACCTGCAGGGGCGCCACCGTGCCGGTGTTGACGCTGAGCAGGCGCACGCGGGCTCAGCCGCGCATCAGCGCCTCGATCTCGCCGGGGTCGACGGGCACACCGCGCGTGATCAGTTCGCAACCCCCGGCGGTGACCACCGCATCGTCCTCGATGCGGATGCCGAGGTTCCAGAACGCCTTGGGCACATCGGCGGCCGGGCTCACGTACAGGCCGGGCTCGATGGTCAGCACCATGCCCGGGCGCAGGATGCGGCTGGGCCGGTCCTTGATCAGCTCGCCCGACAGGGGGTCCCGGCGCTCGCTCAGCTGCCCGAGTTCGGACGGCTCGACGTAGCTGCCGCAGTCGTGCACGTCCAGGCCCAGCCAGTGGCCGGTGCGGTGCATGTAGTGGCGGAAATAATGGCGCTTCTCGATCACGTCGTCGAGGTGGCCGACGTCGTTGCGGTCGAGCAGGCCGAGGTCGAGCATGCCCTGGGCCAGCACGCGCACCGTGGCGTCGTGCGGGTCGATGAAGCGCATGCCCGGCCGGGTTGCCTCGACCGCCGCGGCCTGGCTGGCCAGCACCAGCTCGTACAGGTCGCGCTGCGGCCCGGTGAAGCGGCCGTTGGCCGGGAAGGTGCGGGTGATGTCCGACGCATAGCCATCGAGCTCGCAGCCGGCGTCGATGAGCACCAGTTCGCCGTCACGCACGGGGGCGTTGTCGGCCCGGTAGTGCAGCACGCAGGCGTTGGCGCCGGCGGCGACGATGGAGCCGTAGGCCGGGTACTGCGAGCCGTGCTGGCGGAACTCGTGCAGCAGTTCGGCGTCGAGGTGGTATTCGCGCACGTCCTCGCCGGCGCGGATCATGCGGGCACAGCGCTGCATGGCCCGGATGTGGGCTTGGGCGCTGATCTGCGCCGCGCGCCGCATGATGCCGATCTCGTGCGCGTCCTTGACCAGCCGCATCTCGTCGAGGATGCCGCACAGGTCGCGCTGGGCGTCCGGGCACAGGGCGCCGTAGCGCACCCGGGAACGCACCTTCTGCAGCCAGCCGTCGATGCGGCCCTCCAGCCCGGCGTGGATCGCAAACGGGAACCAGACCGTGCTGCGGTTTTCCAGCAGCTTGGGCAGGCGGGCGTCGAGCTCGTCGACCGAGAAGGCCTCGCTCACCCCCAGGGTGTCCGGTGCGGCCTGCGGGCCCAGGCGGATGCCGTCCCAGATCTCGCGTTCGAGGTCCTTGGGCTGGCAGAACAGCGTGGTGTGGCCCTCGGCGGTGATCACCAGCCAGGCACGCGGTTCGGCGAAGCCGGTCAGGTAGTAGAAGTAGCTGTCGAAGCGGAACAGGTACTCGCTGTCCCGGTTGCGGGTGCGCTCGGGCGCGGTCGGCACGATGGCGATGCCCCCGGGCCCGAGCTGGGCGGCAACACGGGCACGGCGTTCGGCATACAGGGCGTAGGCGGTCTGGTGGTCCATGGCCGGATTGTGCGGGTTTTGGCGCGTTTGCGCCTGTCCGGGGCTTCGTGGCGGCGTCACCGGTGGCGCCACAATGGCGTGCTGCCAACCCTTCCCTGCCATGAACCCTGACGTGATCATCATCGGTGGCGCCGCCGTCGGCAGTGCCGCTGCCTACTTCCTGGCTTCGTCGCCCGGTTTCGAGGGCCGGGTGATGGTGCTGGAGCAGGACCTGGGCTACGAATTCTGTGCCACCGCGCGCTCGGCCGCCTCGATCCGGCATCAGTTCTCGACCCCGGGCAACATCGCCATGTCGCAGTTCGGGACCGGGTTCCTGCGCCGCCTGCCGGAGCACCTGTCGGTGGACGGCGAGGCGCCGGACGTGGGCTTTCACGAGGGCGGCTACCTGTTCCTGGCCACCGCGGCGGGCGAAGCGGTGCTGCGCGAGAACCACACGACGCAGCGCCAGATGGGGGCCGATGTGGTCTTGCTGGGCACCGCTGAGCTGGCGCGCCGCTTTCCCTGGCTGCACACCGCCGACCTGGCCGGTGGCTCGCTGGGTCTGTCGGGCGAGGGCTGGTTCGATGCCTGGGCGCTGATGCAGGCTTTCCGGCGCAAGGCCCGCTCGCTGGGGGTGACCTACCGCCAGGCACGGGTGACAGCCCTGCGGCGGCAGGGCCGCCGCATCGCCGCCGTCGGGCTGGACGACGGCAGCAGCCTGTCGGCAGGCACGGTGATCAATGCGGCAGGCACCGGCGCCGCTGCCCTGGCGCGCAGCGCGGGCCTGTTCCTGCCGGTGCAGTCGCGCAAGCGCTGCGTCTTCCATGTGACCTCGCCGGCTTCGCTGCCCGGCTGTCCGCTGGTGATCGACCCCAGCGGCGCCTATTTCCGGCCCGAGGGCGGAGGCTTCATCTGCGGCATCGCGCCGGCCGCGTCCGATGACCCGGAGTGCCACGACTTCGAGGTGGCGCACGCCCTGTTCGACGAGGTGCTGTGGCCGCTGCTGGCGGCGCGCGTGCCGGGCTTCGAGGCCTTGCGGGTGCAGCGCAGCTGGGCGGGTCACTACGACGTCAACACGCTGGACGCCAACGTGATCCTCGGCGCCCACCCCGAGGTGGACAACCTGCTGTTTGCCAACGGCTTCAGCGGCCACGGCCTGCAGCAGTCGCCAGCCGTTGGCCGCGCGCTGGCCGAACTGGTCACCCACGGGCGCTACCTGACGCTGGACCTGGCGGCCTTCGGCTGGGACCGGGTGCTGGGCGGCCGGCCGCTGGTCGAGCGCAACGTGGTGTGAGGAACGCCGGGCCGATCCGGCATCAGGATGGCGGGGCGGCAGCGGCCGCCTGGCGGGCCTGTTCGGCCTGCCGCACCCGTTCGACCATGGCCCGGTTCAGGGGCGCCTGGCGGCCGAGCCGGCCGGCCATGCGGACCACCTCGCCGCACAGCGCGTCGATCTCGGTCAGCCGGCCGGCGGCCAGGTCGTCGGCCATGCTCGATCGTGCCTGGGGATCGATGCGCAGCATGCGGGCGGCGACCAGCCGGAACAGCGGCGTGGGCAGGCGCAGCACGCGCAGCAGGGCATCCCAGGACAGGGGCGTCAGCCGCGCCGGCTCGGTCCCGTCGGCCCGCATCAGGGCCAGTGCCTCCTCCACCAGGGCCGCGAACCCGTGGCGGTGGCCGGCCTGCAGGAGCTGTGCGCGCAGGGGCAGGCCCGAGAGGGCGTTGACCGGGTTGTTGAGGTTCAGCAGCAGCTTGCCCAGCTGCACCGGCCGCAGGTCGGCATGCAGCGCCAGCGGCAGGCCTGCGCGGGCGAACAGCCCGCACAGCTTCTGCAGTTGCGGGTGGGAGCGGGCGGCCAGCTGCCCGCTGGTGCCCCGGTGGAAATGTCCCGGAGCGATCTCGGCGATGTTGTAGGGCACCATGGCCGGCACCACCACCAGCCCCGGCGCGCGGGCCTGCGCCCGCTCGGCGTTGCCCAGGCCGTTCTGCAGCGACAGCACCACGGTGCCAGCCGGCAAGGTATCTGACAGGCTGGCCGCGGCCGCTTCGGTGGCCGCGCTCTTGACGCACAGCAGGACGAGGTCGGGCTGGCTGCCCGCAGGCACCTGTTCGTGCAGCCGCAACGACGACGGCGGCAGGTGCTGGCTGCCTCCGTCGAGGTCGGTGAGGCGCAGGCCCCGCTCCCGCAGCCGATCCAGCATGCGCGGGCGGCCGACGAAGTCGACCTGCGCACCCGCCCCTTGCAGCAGGCCCCCGGTGTGGCAGCCCACGCTGCCTGCGCCCATGACCAGGATGCGCGGGCAGGGCGGGTCGCCGGACGCGGTGCTCATGCCCCCTGCGCGTGGCGGGGGGTCTGTCGGGCCACCGGACCGGCCTCGCGGACGATGTGGGCGTGCAGCTGCCGGTCACCGCCGAGCGCGAACCACAGCTCGGCCACCACGAACATCGGGCCGACCAGCAGGCCGCGCAGGTCGTCCACGAAGGCGGGCTTGCGGCCCTCCCAGAAGTGCCCGACGAACTGGAACACCCAGCCGACGACGAAGCTGCCCAGGCCCACGCCCAGCCAGGTGGCCAGCGGGGCCTGTCCGAACGGGTGCGCCAGCGCAACCAGGACCCCGGTGGCGACGATGGTGGCCAGGGTGATGGTGGTGACACCCTGCCGCAGGTACCAGAGGGCGGCCAGCAGCCAGACCAGCATGTGCGCGCCCAGGGGCACGCCGGCCAGGCTGAACTGGGCGCGCGCCAGCAGCACGCCGATGGCGAAGACGATGAGCGGGATGCCGATGTAGTGGGTGGCGATGTTGCGCGGGTCGCGGTGGTAGCGGGCGTACTGGACAAGCAGTTCGGTGGGGGCGGACATGGCGGTCTCCTGATTCGGCGATGGGGCGAGCATGCCGCAGCCGCGGCGCTCCGTCCATCCGTGTTGACACGGTGCCGGCCTGGCGTGTCCCCGGTGGCGGCGAGCCCGGCGCACTGGCATGTGGATTGCTTGGGTCGGGCATGACCGCTGCAGCCCCGGCCCTGGCGCCTTCTTCCCTGACCGGCCCCGACGCGATCTGGCGCGATCCGCTGGAGTTGCTGCTGGCGTCCACCGGCGAGGGCATCTACGGCGTCGACCTGGACGGCCGCTGCGTGTTCATCAACCCGGCCGGCGCGGCCCTGATCGGGTATGCGCCGCAGGAGCTGCTCGGGCTGAACATGCACGACATCACCCACCACGCGCGGGCCGACGGCAGTCCTTATCCCGAAGAGGCCTGCCCGATCTTCAATGCCTTCCGCCGCGGACTTCCGTGCCGGATCGACAGCGAGGTCTTCTGGCGCCGGGACGGCACGCCGTTTCCGGTCGAGTACTCGAGCCACCCGATCATGGACGGCGGTGTGGTCCGCGGTGCGGTGGTGACCTTCGTCGACATCACCGAGCGGCGGCGGGCGGCCGACGCCCTGCAGCGCGCCCACGACGAACTGGAGGCGCGCGTGCGCGAGCGCACCGCGGCCCTGGAGACCGCCCTGCGGCAGGTGCGCGAACTGGCCGCCCGGTCCGAGGCGGTGCGCGAGGAGGAGCGCACCCGCATCGCGCGCGAGGTGCACGATGAGCTGGGCAGCCTGCTGGTAGCGCTGAAGATGGACGTCAACTGGATGGACAGGCGCCTGTCGGAGCAGGGTGCCCGCAGCGCCAGCGACGCCGAGGACATGCGCGGGCGCATGCGCTGCAAGTGCCAGAACATGAGCCGGCTGATCGAGCGGGCGGTCGACAACGTCGGACGCATCATCACCGACCTGCGGCCGAGCATCCTCGACCACCAGGGCCTGTGGGCGGCCCTGGAATGGCAGGCGCAGGAATTCGTGCAGTCGGCCGAGCTGGCACTGCAGTGGTGCATGGCGGTGGACGAGACACTGGAGCTGCCCGAGCCGATGGCGATGGCGGTGTTCCGCATCTTCCAGGAGATGCTCAGCAACGTGGGTCGCCATGCCCAGGCGCGGGCGCTGCGGGTCTCGCTGGCCTGCGAGCAGGGTTGTCTTCGGCTGGAGGTCGAGGACGATGGCCGCGGTGCCTCGCAGGAAGCGTTCGGGGCCGCCGATGCCTACGGGATCATGGGCATGCGCGAGCGCGCCCGGCACTTCGGCGGCGACATCGGCATCCGCAGCGAACCGGGCAGCGGGACCCGCATGACGCTGGTCCTGCCCCTGGCCCTGGAGGACGCGGCATGAGTGCGCAGACACCGGCGGGGGCGGACGGAGCGGCCATCCGCGTGCTCATCGCGGACGACCACCGGATCGTGCGGGAAGGGCTCAAGCAGGTGCTGGCGGACGCGCCCGAGGTGCGGGTGGTGGGAGAGGCCCAGGAAGGCACCGAAGTGATGCAGCAGATAGCCCGCCTGGCCGCCGGCGCGGGCCTGGACCTGGTCCTGCTGGACATCGCCATGCCGGGCAAGGACGGCCTGGACCTGCTCAGCGAGATCAAGCGCGCCCACCCGGCCCTGCCGGTGCTGATGATCAGCACCTACCCCGAGCGGCAGTACGCCGTGCGCTGCATCCGCCTGGGTGCCAGCGGCTACCTGAACAAGGGTGCCGACCCGGACGACATGCTGGCGGCGGTCCGCAAGGCGGCCAGCGGCGGCGTCTTCGTCTCGCCCGCGACCGCCGAGGCGCTGGCCGCCGCGGTCGGACAGGCGGCTTCGCGTGCCGGCCCCGAGGCCCTGTCCCACCGGGAGCATCAGGTCTACCGCCTGCTCACGCAGGGCTTCACCGTGAGTGAAATTGGTGCGCAGCTCGGCTTGGCGTCCAACACCGTCAGCACCTACCGCGCCCGCATCCTTGAGAAAACCGGCACGAAGAACGATGTCGAGCTCGCCCTGTACGCGGAACGGCATGCCCGCACGCGCGCAGGCGGGGGTTCGGCGCCTGCGTTGTAGGGCTGGCCCTACAGCACGTGGCCGCCGGTGCCGCGATTTCGGCTCCGCGCGGCCGTCGGCCAGCCATCTGGTCCGGGGCTTGCATGGTGTTTGAGTCTTCAACCCGCCGGAGCACACGCCATGTACGACCACTTCGACCCCTACGACGCCGACCGACCGCTGATGATGAAGTGCACCTGCGGCCGGGATCACACGCTGGCCGAGCACCTGGCCGAACAGGAATCCCGCCAGGCCGTGCAGACACTCAAGGCACGCAGCGAGACCGAGGAGTTCGAGTCCTACAGCCGTGAGTTCATCGAGGCCACGCTGGTCAAGGCCCTGTTCCCGCACGACGCCCAGCGACGGCGCTTCCTGCGCGCCGTCGGACGCAAGACCGCGATGGCGGCGATCGCCAGTGTGCTGCCGGTCGCCAGCCTGCAGGCCATGGCGCAGGAGCGGCGCAGCCTGGAGAAGACCAACCTGAAGATCGGCTTCATTCCCATCACCTGCGCCACCCCGCTGATCATGGCGCACCCGCTGGGCTTCTACCAGAAGGAGGGCCTGAGCGTGGAGGTGGTCAAGACCGCCGGCTGGGCGCTCATCCGCGACAAGATGCTCAACAAGGAGTACGACGCGACCCACTTCCTCAGCCCGATGCCGCTGGCCATCAGCCTGGGCGCAGGCTCCAACCCGGTGCCGATGAACGTCGCCACGATCCAGAACACCAACGGACAGGCCATCACGCTGCACCTCAAGCACAAGGACAAGCGCGATCCGAAGCAGTGGAAGGGCTTCAAGTTCGGGGTTCCGTTCGAGTACAGCATGCACAACTTCCTGCTGCGCTACTACGTGGCGGAAGCGGGCCTGAACCCCGACACCGACATCCAGATCCGGGTGGTGCCGCCGCCGGAGATGGTGGCCAACCTGCGCGCGGGCAACATCGACGGCTACCTCGGCCCGGACCCCTTCAACCAGCGCGCGGTCTTCGAGGAGGTGGGTTTCCTGCACATCCTCACCAAGGACCTCTGGAACGGGCACCCCTGCTGTGCCTTCGGCACCAGCGCCGAGTTCATCCAGCAGAACCCCAACACCTTTGCCGCGCTGTACCGGGCGGTGCTCAACGCCGCCGCGATGGCGCGGCAGGCCAAGAACCGCGAGCTCATTGCCAAGGTCATCTCGCC
>SBFS01000045.1 GCA_006227825.1 Burkholderiales bacterium
TCAGAGCGGCCTGGCCAGGGCAGACAGATCCTCTTCGTAGCCCCTGAGCGTGCGCAGGGCGCGCTCGCGCTGCTGCGGCGTCGTGCTGTTGTGCAGGGCGGCGAACTGCGCGCAACCGTGTTGTACCAGGGCGCGGCTGTACTCCAGGTAGCCTGGCGTGGGCGAATGGCCGATGCGCCGGATGTGCGCAGCCACCAGGGCTTCGGCCTGGCCGGGCGAGGCCTGGATGTCCGCCACGGTCTGCATCAGGTCGTCCTGGCGCCTCTGGCGTTCGGCCAGCGTGCGCGCCGGGTCCCAGGGCGAGCGCTGCAACCAGTCGCGCACCAGTTGGCGCTGCTCGTCGCTCAGCGGCCCGTAGAGGCGCTCGCTGCGCTCGACGGTCCTCGCCAGGCGGCTGTCCAGGCGTTGCGTCTGGTCACCGCGCATGAAGTCCTTCTCGAACCCCTGGTTGCTCTTGGCCTGGTGGCGCCGCTGGTGCTCCATCTGCCGCGGCGTCAGCGTCAGCGCCAGCCGCGCCAGCGGGACAACGGAACGTCCTGCAGCGGCATCGACATGGCCGCGGATGGCATCGAACTGGGCACAGACCTGGCCGGCATCGAGGTCCTCCAGGGCCATTGCCTGCCAGGAGCGCAGCAGTGCGGCGTAGGCCGGCAGCGCTTGCCCGCGATGCCATTCGAAGAAGCTGTCGATGTCGCGCCGCACGGCCTCGGACTGGCCGTTGTCCAGGTCCAGGTGTCCGTCGAGCCACCAGTAGGTCAGGGAGGGCGCCTGGTGGTAGGCCAGGCGCGCCGCGCTGCAGGCAGCCAGTGCGGTCGCGACCAGCAACAGCACGAGCCCGCGGGCCAGCGGGCGGGCGATAATCCGGCGCTGTGTGTCCCGGGCGGCGAGCCCGGAACAGGTTTCCCTGATTGAGGTGCTCATGACGTTCGCGGTGGATGTGGTGGTGATGGCGGCGGGCAAGGGCACGCGCATGAAGAGCCTGCGCCCGAAAGTGTTGCACCGTTTGGGCGGCCGCGCACTGGCGCAGCATGTGATCGACTGCGCGGCGCGGTTATCGGCGCGCTCGGTGGTGGTCGTCACGGGACATGGCGCGCACGAGGTCGAGGCCGGGCTGCGGGCCCCCGCGGACGGAGGCACCGCGCTGCGCTATGTGCGACAGGAGCCCCAGCTGGGCACCGGCCACGCGGTCCAGCAGGCCATGCCCGTGCTGGCCGACGACGGTGTGACGCTGGTGCTCTCGGGCGATGTCCCGCTGACCCGGCCGCAGACGCTGCAGGCCCTGCTGGAGACCTGCGCGGGCCAGTCGCTGGCCCTTCTGACCCTGGACATGCCCGATCCGGCCGGTTACGGCCGCATCGTGCGCAGCCCCGATGGTGCGGTGCAGGCCATCGTCGAGCACAAGGACGCCAGCGAGGCGCAGCGCCGGATCGGCGAGGTCTACAGCGGGATCATGGCCGTGCCGACCGCCTGGCTGCGCGCCTGGCTGGCGCGGCTGGACAACCGCAATGCGCAGGGCGAGTACTACCTGACCGATGTGGTGAAGTTCGCCGTGGCCGACGGCAGGGCCGTGCGTGCGCACCGCATCACCGACCCGGTCGAGGTGGCCGGCGTCAACAGCCCGCAGCAACTGGCCGAGCTCGAGCGCGCCCAACAGCGCCGGTTGGCCGAGTCCCTGATGACGCAGGGTGTGCGGCTGGCCGACCCGGCCCGGCTGGATGTGCGCGGCGAGCTCAGCTGCGGCCAGGACGTGGAGATCGACGTCAACTGCGTGTTCGAAGGGGCGGTCGAGCTGGGTGACGGCGTGCGCATCGGTGCCCACTGCGTGATCGCAAACGCGCGCATCGGGCCCGGTGCGGTGATCCATCCCTTCTGCCACATCGACGGCGACGCGACGGGCGTGACCGTGGGGCCAGGCGCGCTGGTCGGCCCCTTCGCCCGCCTGCGGCCGGGTGCCCGGCTGGGCAGGGAGGTGCACATCGGCAACTTCGTGGAGGTCAAGAACAGCACCCTGGCCGACGGCGCCAAGGCCAACCACCTGGCCTACCTGGGCGATGCCTCGGTGGGGGAGCGGGTGAACTACGGTGCCGGCAGCATCACCGCAAACTACGATGGCGCCAACAAGCACCGCACGGTGATCGAGGCCGACGTGCACGTCGGCAGCAACTGCGTGCTGGTGGCGCCGCTGACCATCGGTGAGGGCGGGACGGTCGGGGCCGGGTCGGTGATCACCCGGGATACGCCCGCCGGCGCCCTGTCGGTGGCGCGCGGCAAACCCGTGACCGTCCCCGACTGGAAGCGTCCGGCCAGGAAGAAGGGCTGAGTCTCCCGTCCGGTGTGGTCAGTGGCGGGTTTCGCTGAATCCGCTGTTGTCGAACCCGTTCATGCCGCCCGCCCTGCCTGAAGGCGAGCCCAGACCGGTCAGGCGGCCCTTGCGCTCGAGCTCCATCAGGCCGCTCAGGCCCATGACCTCGGAGTCGCTGAATCCGGTGGCCGGGTAGACGCGGTCGAAGTCCGACATCTGGGACTCCAGCTGCTGCAGCACGCTCTGGCGGTCGTCCTCTTC
>SBFS01000237.1 GCA_006227825.1 Burkholderiales bacterium
GCCAAGGACACGCCCAACTTCATCGCCAACCGCATCGGCATCGCCGGCATGCTGGCAACCATGAAGGAGGTGGAGAACTTCGGCCTCACCTACGACGTGGTCGATGACCTGACGGGCAAGCGCCTGGGCCGTGCCAGCAGTGGCACCTTCCGCACCGCCGACGTGGTGGGCCTGGACACCATGGCCCACGTCATCAAGACGCTGCAGGACAACCTGGACGAGCAGTCCGACCCGTTCTACGGCAGCTTCGGCACACCCGGGGTGCTCAAGGCCCTGATCGACAAAGGGCACCTGGGCCAGAAGACCAAGGCCGGCTTCTACAAGAAGGTCGGCCGCGACGTGCTGCGCTTCGATCTGGAAAGCGGCGAGTACGTGCCCGGTGGCCAGAAGGCCGACGAGGTCTACGGCCGCATGCTCAAGAAGCCGGCCGCCGAACGCCTGAAGCTCCTGCGCAACAGCGAAGGGCCGCAGGGCCAGTTCCTGTGGGCCATCCTGCGCAACGGTTTCCACTACGCCGCGGTGCACCTGGCGTCCATTGCCGAGACCGCCCGCGACGTGGACCAGGCCATGCGCTGGGGCTTCGGCATGAAGCAGGGCCCCTTCGAGCTCTGGCAGGAGGCCGGCTGGCTGGAGGTGGCCCGGATGATCCAGGAGGACATCGACGCCGGCAAGGCCCTGAGCCGCGCACCGCTGCCCGAGTGGGTGTTCAAGGGGCCGGTGGCCGAGGCCGGTGGCGTGCACACCGCCGAGGGTTCGTGGAACCCGTCCAAGGGCGTGTTCGAAGCGCGCCGCAGCCTGCCCGTCTACGGGCGCCAGCATTTCCCCGAGCTGCTGCTGGGCGAGGCCGGTCCGAAATTCGAAACCGCCGGCACCACCGTCAGCGAAGACCGCAACCTGCGCACCTGGACGCTCGACGGCGAGGTGCTGATCGCCAGCATCAAGACCAAGATGCACACCCTCAGCCCCGAGGTGTGCGAGGGCCTGATGGCCGCCATCGACCTGGCCGAGGCCGAGTACCAGGGCCTGGTGATCTGGTCGGGCGACGAGCCTTTCTCGGCCGGCGCCGACCTGCAGGCCCTGCTGCCCGCCTTCATGGCGGTGGGCGTGGCGGCGGTGGAAGACGCCGAAGGCTTCATGCAGCAGATGATGCTGCGCCTGCGCTACGCCAATGTGCCGGTCATCAGCGCCATGCGCGGCCTGGCGCTGGGCGGGGGCTGCGAACTGGCGGTGCACAGCGCCCGCCGCGTGGCCCACATGGAAACCTATGTCGGCCTGGTGGAGGTGGGTGTGGGCCTGATCCCGGGTGCCGGCGGCCTGACCTACATCGCCCGCCGTGCCGCCGAAAACGCCAGGACCTCCACCGGCAAGGACCTGCTGCCCTTCCTGACCGAAGGCTTCACGGCCGCGGCCATGGCCAAGGTGGGCACCAGCGCCATCGAGTCGCGCGCCATCGGCTACCTGCTCGACTCGGACCTGATCGTCCCGCACAAGGACGAGGTGCTGCACGTGGCCCTCAACGAGGCCAAGGCCCTTTTCCAGGGCGGCTACCGTGCGCCGCACAGGCGCCTGTTCCCGGTGGCCGGCCGCGACGGCAAGGCCACGATCATGGGCCAGCTGGTCAACATGCGCGACGGCGGCTTCATCAGCCAGCACGACTTCCACATCGCCAGCCTGATTGCCCATGTGGTCTGTGGCGGCGACGTCGACCCCGGCACGCTGGTGAGCGAGGAGTACCTGATGACGCTGGAGCGCCAGGCCTTCTGCGCCCTGATCGAGCACCCCAAGACCCACGAGCGCATCCTGGGCATGCTCAACACCGGCAAGCCTGTGCGCAACTGAGGAACCGAACATGAAACAGATTCAAGACGCGTACATCGTCGCCGCCACCCGCACGCCCATCGGCCGTTCGCACAAGGGTTCGTTCAGGCACCTGCGGCCGGACGACCTGCTGGCCCACGCGCTGCGCTCGGCCATGGCCCAGGTGCCCGGCCTGGACCCCAAGGCGGTTGAAGACGTGATCGCCGGCTGTGCGATTCCCGAGGCGCAGCAGGGCCTGAACGTGGCGCGCATCGGTGCCATCCTGGCCGGTCTGCCCAACACCGTGGGCGGCATCACCATCAACCGCTTCTGCGCCTCGGGCCTGTCGGCCGTGGCCATGGCCGCCGACCGCATCCGCGTCGGCGAGGCCGACGTGATGATCGCGGCCGGCACCGAGAGCATGAGCATGGTGCCCATGATGGGCAACAGCCCCAGCCTCTCGCCCGCCATCTTCCGCAACACCGACGACGTCGAGAGCTACGGCATTGCCTACGGCATGGGCCTGACGGCCGAGAAGGTGGCGCAGCAGTGGAAGGTCTCGCGCGAGGCGCAGGACGCCTTTGCGCTGCAGTCCCACCAGCGCGCCGTCATCGCGATGAAGAACGGCGAGTTCACCGACGAGATCACGCCGGTGGAGGTCACCGAGCGCAGTGTCGACCTGGCCACGGCCGAGGTCAGCACGAGCACCCGCACCGTGAGCCTGGACGAGGGTGCCCGGCCCGACACCACGCTGGAGGG
>SBFS01000101.1 GCA_006227825.1 Burkholderiales bacterium
CCGGGCGACCTGCTGGTGTTCAACGACACCCAGGTGGTCAAGGCGCGGATCTTCGGCGAGAAGGCCAGCGGCGGCCGGCTGGAGTTGCTGATCGAACGCGTCCTGCTGCCCCACGAAGCGCAGGATGGCTCAGGCAACGAGGTGGTGGGTCACCTGCGTGTGAGCAAGAAACCGCTGCCCGGCGGGCGGCTGCACCTGGCAGGAGGACTGGGAAAGGGCGGCTTCGATGCCGTCTTCATCGGCCGCTGGCCGGACGACAACGGTCAGCTGTTCAGGCTTCGGCTGGAGAGCCCGGCTGGCGAAGACCCCTACACCCTGATGGAACGCCACGGCCATGTGCCGCTGCCTCCCTACATCAGCCACGAGGACACCGAGGACGATGCGCGCCGCTACCAGACCGTGTTCGCCCGTGTGCCCGGCGCCGTGGCGGCTCCGACGGCGGCGCTGCACTTCGACCAGGCGGTCCTCGATGCGCTGGAGGCGCGCGGCGTGCGGCGCGCCAACGTGACGCTGCACGTGGGCGCCGGCACCTTCGCCCCGATGAAGGCCGAACGCATCGCCGACCATGTGATGCACCGCGAGCGCTACGCCATCCCGCCCGGGACCGTGCAGGCCATTGCCGACTGCCGCGGGCGCGGCGGGCGCGTCGTGGCCGTGGGCACGACCACGGTGCGCACGCTGGAGAGCTGGGCCAGGAGCGGCCAGCTGCAGGGCGACACCGACATCTTCATCACGCCCGGCTTCCGCTTCCGGGTGGTCGACCTGCTGATCACCAACTTCCACCTGCCCAGAAGCACGCTCATGATGCTGGTCAGTGCGTTCGCCGGGCACGGGCACATCATGGCGTTGTACCGGCACGCCATCGAAAAGGGCTACCGGTTCTTCAGTTACGGTGACTCGATGTTGCTGGCGCGCCCGGCCAGCTGAAACCGGCCGGCTGAAATCAGGCGCCGAGATCGAGAAACACCCGCCCGCCCTCGACCTTGACGGGCCACACCTTCACGGGCCGGCTGGCCGGCTCCAGCGTGGCGGCGCCGGTGCGAAGGTCGAACCGCCCCTGGTGGAAGGGACACTCGATCTCCAGCCCCTCGATGAAGCCGTCGCAGAGCTTGGCCGGTCCGTGCGTGCACTGGTTGTCGGTGGCGAAGACCCGACCCTCCACCGAGAACAGAGCGATGTCGTGCCCGCAGGGTGTGACGGCGATACCGGCGCCTTCGAACAGGTCGGCCTCCGCGGCCACGTCGGTCCAGTTGCTCATGATCAGATCGGGTAGATGATGGAGTTGGGGATCATTTCGCTGTCGTAGATGCACAGCCGCCGGGCGAAACGCAGCCCCTGCGCCGTGCGTTCCACTACGTCCAGGTAACGGCCGACATTGAAGACCGTGCTCGGGCCGTCGAGCTTGGTGCGAAAGACCGCATAGTTGGCTTCGCTGTGCAGCCGCCCCTGCTCGTCGATGCGGCGCACGACCGGTGCGCCGACCACGTGCCGCTGGTAGTAGGGGTCGTGGAACAGCGTTTCCTTGATGCCGTAGACCCGGTCACGCAGCATGGCCTGGCTGTCGAAAGCCAGCGTGGCCAGCGGAAAGCCTCGCTCGTGGTTTTCGCGCGGCTGCAGCTTGTAGACACAGTCGGCTGTGAAAAAGGTCGGCCACAGGTCCCAGTCGCCGCTGTCGACAGCCAGGGCGTAGTCGCTGTAGAGCTGCTGCAGCGCCTGCCAGGTGTCGAAATCCACCCTGACGGGCCCGCTCATGGCCGGACCTCCGCCGCACTGTCCGCCGGCTCCATGACCTTCCTCCAGTATTCGTACATGCCCCGGATGAGCGTCTCCGTCACCATGTGGTCGGTCTCGCCCACCCCGCGTCCGCCCAGCTCGGCCAGCGCCCGGTGCTGCGGCTTGCTCTCGAAGGCCTGCTGCGAGAACTCGATCACCTCGCCATCGTCGGCGCTGACGAAGCCCGCCGGTCCGAACAGGTTGGCCTGACGCAGCCGGCGCTGCGTCATCTCGGGCGTGTCGTCCTCGAAGCCGAAATGAGTCCAGACAAAGTCGAAGGCGCCGTGGCCGTCCGGCTGGATGTGGCGTGTGCTGACGCTGTTGACCTGCTGCTGGAAGATCACGCTGGGAAACAGGGTGGTCATCACGGCGGTGGGCATCTGTTCGCCCGTCTGCCACCAGGGTTCGGGCACGATGTCCAGGAAACGCGGGTCTTCCAGCTGCATGCTCTCCTTGAAGCTGGAGACCTGTGTCACCTGCGCGGATGCGCCACTGGCCTGCCCCATGCTGCCGCGGGTGGAAATCATGGCCGCATGCCGGTGATGCGCGTCCATGCGCAACTCGCTGCGGTTGTCCGCGCGCCAGAGACCGAAGGTCACGAACCAGGTGTGCAGGAGGCCGGGGTGGTAGGGGTCCTTGATGTTCTCCTGCATCAGCTTCCAGTTGCCCGGGATGCGCTGCCGGTTGTAGCCCAGGATGGTCAGCTTGCGACCGTTGAACAGCCGGTCGAAGTACTTCAGGATGGTCGGCCCCATGTAGTCCTCCAGCGACTCGACATCGTGGTCGAAGCTGGCAAACACCACGCCACCACGCCGCGCCACCTTCAGCCGCGTCAGGCCATGGGCTTTCGGATCGAAATCGGCGGGCATGCCTCCGTTGACCTTGCCGTCCTGCCGCACCCCGCGCCTGAGCGGCACACCCTGCAGCGTGCCGTCGGGCGCATAGCTCCACTGGTGGTAGGGGCAGACGAACTCGGTCTGGTTGCCATGGCGCTTGCGGCAAAAGCGCATGCCCCGGTGGGCGCACACGTTCTCCACCACATGGACCTGGCCATCGGCAGCGCGGGTCATGATCACCGAGCGCTCGCCCACGACGGTGCGCCTGAAGTCGCCCGGCCGGGGAATCTCGGCCTCGAGTCCCACGTAGCACCAGTGGCCCCGGTAGAAAAAGCGTTCGAGTTCGCGCCGGTGGCGCTGCTCGTCCGTGTAGACGGCAAAAGGTATGCGGCTGGTGCCGCCGGCTTCCCAGTGCAGGACATCCGCACCGTCTGTGCGCGTGCTCTCCATGTTTGTCTCCTTGGTCCGGGTCCCATGATCGGACACGCGCCGATATCTGGCAATCGAATCCGGCTCATATTGGACATTCCAACTGTTTATGCTGGCGGCATGAAGATCGAAGACATCGACCTGAACCTCCTGCGGGTGTTCGACGAGCTCATGCGGGAGGGGCGCGTGACCCGGGTGGCCGAGAAGCTGGGCATCAGCCAGCCGGCGGTCAGCCACGCCCTGCGGCGCCTGCGCGAAACGCTGGGTGACGAGCTGTTCCTGAGGCAGCCGTCCGGCATGGCGCCCACGCCCTACGCCCTGCAGCTGGCCGATCCGGTGGCCCAGGCCCTGCATCTGCTGCGCGGCGCCCTCCATGTGCAGGCCAGCTTCGACCCCGCCTCCAGCCAGCGCCGCTTCACGCTGGCCATGTCCGACGTGGGCGAACTGTATTTCCTGCCGGTGCTGATGGGTCACCTGGTCTCGGTGGCGCCGAGGGTCACACTCAAGATCGTCCCGGTGGCCGATCCGGACCTGCGCGAACGCATGGCCTCGGGCCAGGTGGACCTGGCGCTGGGGACGCTGCCCGGGCTGCAGGCGGGCTTCTACCGCCAGACCCTCTTTCATCAGCGCTACGTCGTGCTGCTGCGTGCCGGACATCCCCTGGCCAGGCACGCCAGCATCAGCGCCGCCCGTTACCGGCGGGCCACGCATGTGCAGGTGGCGGCCACCGGAACAGGCCATGGCCGGGTGGAGGACGCCCTCGAGAACCAGGGACTGGCGCGCCAGGTGGCGCTGACCGTCCCGCACTACGTGGCGCTGGGTCAGGTGCTGGCCGACACCGACCTGATGGCCACCGTGCCTGAGCGCTTCGCCGAGCGGGTATGCCAGCCATTCGGACTGGTGGCCCGGCCCCTGGCCGTTGCACTGCCCGGCAGCGAGATCGCCCAGCACTGGCACGCCCACCTGCACCGCGACCCGGGTCACAGGTGGCTGCGTGTCCAGGTCGCCGAGCTGTTCGGACGGCAGCCGATGGCCGAAGCCGCGGCATCGGCATGAAACGCCTGCGGACGCGGGCGCCCGTAACATCTTGGAACGACTTGGTGGTCGGATCGACGCAGACTGCCGTCACAATGCGGACCCAGCCTCCGACCGAACTGCCGCTGGATTTGATGCCGTGATCGAAATGCTCGTGCGCCTGGGCCTGGCCCTGACCCTCTCCCTGGCCCTGGCCGTCCTGCTGGCCTGGGGCTGGGACCGTTCCGACCCGCCGCGCAACGGCACCCCTCACCTGGTCGAAGCCGGCGCGGGCGCCGTGCTGCAGTAAGACCTGCGGCCAGCCGGGCGGGACAGGCATTGCGCCAGGGAGGGCGCCGGCCGGTACATGCCGTCCGCCCGGGCCGCCTGCGACAATCGGCGCCATGCTCCAGTTCGACCTGCTCAAGACCGAAGGCCACGCGCGCCGCGGCCGGCTCACGCTCAACCACGGCGTGGTGGAAACGCCCATCTTCATGCCGGTGGGCACCTACGGCACCATCAAGGGCGTGATGCCCGCCAGCCTGGAGGACATGGGCGCCCAGATCATCCTGGGCAACACCTTCCACCTGTGGATGCGCCCCGGACTGGACGTCATGCAGGGTTTCGGCGGCCTGCACGGGTTCGAGCAATGGAACAAGCCCATCCTGACCGACTCGGGCGGCTTCCAGGTCTGGAGCCTGGGCGAGATGCGCAGGATCACCGAAGAAGGGGTGCATTTCGCATCGCCGGTCAACGGCGACAGGCTGTTCATGTCGCCCGAGGTGAGCATGCAGATCCAGACCGTGCTCAATTCCGACATCGTGATGCAGCTGGACGAATGCACCCCCTACTGGCAGGGCGACCCGCCCGGCAAGGGCGGCACCGGCCACATCACCACCGAAGCCGAAGCCCGCAAGAGCATGGAGATGAGCCGGCGCTGGGCCGTGCGTTCCAGGGCCGAATTCGAGCGCCTGGGCAACCCCAACGCGCTGTTCGGCATCGTCCAGGGCGGCATGTTCGAGCACCTGCGCCAGGAGTCGCTGGAGGCGCTGGTCGAGATGGACTTCCCCGGCTATGCCATCGGCGGCGTCAGCGTGGGCGAGCCCAAGGACGAGATGCTGCGCATCATGGCGCACACGCCGCACCGCCTGCCAGAGGGCAAGCCGCGCTACCTGATGGGCGTGGGCACCCCCGAAGACCTGGTCGAAGGCGTGGCCTGCGGCGTGGACATGTTCGATTGCGTCATGCCCACGCGCAACGCGCGCAACGGGCACCTGTTCACCCGTTTCGGCGACCTGAAGATCCGCAACGCGCGCCACAAGAACGACCACCGCCCGCTGGACGAGACCTGCACCTGCTACGCCTGCGCCGGCCGCAGCGGCGTCAGCTGGGCCGCGGGCGGTCGCGGGGGCTTCAGCCGCGCCTACCTGCACCACCTGGACCGCTGTGGCGAGATGCTCGGCCCCATGCTGGCCACGATCCACAACCTGCATTACTACCTGAACCTGATGCAGGAAGTGCGCGATGCGCTGGACGCCGGTGCGTTCGGGGCGTTCCGCGTCCGTTTCCGGGACGACCGCGCACGCGGGATCTGACACCAGGGTGGCAAACGGCCGGGCTGCGGTCCGGTTAAGCTGCGCCCGATGAGCAACGAGGCCGCCATCCCCCGCCACATCCTGCCGGTGCTGGTGCTCGCCCAGTTTGCCGGAACATCGCTCTGGTTCGCGGTCAACGCGGTCATGCCCGACCTGCAGCGCGAGCTGGGCTGGCCCACGGCCGCGCTGGGCACCCTGACCTCGGCACTGCAGCTGGGTTTCATCCTGGGCACCCTGGTCTTTGCTCTGCTGGCCGTCACTGACCGCTTTGCCCCCCGCCTGGTGTTCCTGGTCTGTGCGCTGGCCGGCGCGGCCTGCACGGTGGCCGCCTGGGCCACGGTTCGGCACTACGAAGCGCTCATGGCGCTGCGTTTTGCCACCGGCTTTTTCCTCGCCGGCATCTACCCGGTCGGCATGAAGATCGCGGCCCAGTGGTATTCGCGCGGCCTGGGCGCGGCGCTGGGCCTGCTGATCGGCGCGCTGGTCATCGGGTCGGCCAGCGCGCACGCGCTGCGGGCCATCGGAGACGACCTGCCCTGGCCGACGCTGATGCTGGGGGTGGCGGCTCTGGCAGCGGCCGGGGGTGTCCTGCTGTACCTCACGGTCGGCGATGCGCCAGGCGCGGTGGCCCGCGTGAGCACCCTTCAGTGGCGTGCCCTGGCCTCGGTGTGGACCGACCGCAAGGTGCGCAGTTCGGTGCTCGGCTACTTCGGTCACATGTGGGAGCTCTACACCATGTGGGTGCTGGCACCACTGATCCTGGCCACGCGCCTGGACGGCACCGCACTGTCCTGGGCTGCATTCTGGGTGCTTGGTGCGGGAGCCGTCGGCTGTGCCGCCGGAGGCTGGCTGGCGCTGCGCATCGGCAGCGCGCGCGTGGCCGGCACCCAGTTGGGCATGAGCGGCCTGTGCTGCCTGGCGGCGCCCTGGCTGATGCACGCACCGGACGCCTTGTTCTACGCCTGGCTGGTGATCTGGGGCATCACCGTGGCCGGAGATTCGCCCCAGTTCTCCACCCTCACCGCCCGCAACGCGCCGCCACAGGCCGTCGGCAGTGTGCTCACCCTGACCAACAGCATCGGCTTCGGCATCTCCATCGTGAGCATCATGCTGTTCGTCTCGCTGGCGGACCGGGTGGCGCTGGGTGCGCTCATTCCCTGGCTGGCCATCGGACCCGCCCTGGGGCTGTGGGCGCTGCGGCCACTGGTGCGCGCCGAAAGACGGCCTGCCTGAGCGCCAGAGGCTGCCGTTACGCGGCGCCGCCGCCGGCGCACTGGCATGATGCGGTTCCCGATGCCCCCGAAAGCCCGTCGACACGATGAAGTCCAACGACCCCGCCGCTGCCCCGAAGTCCGCATCCAGGCGCCAGCCAACCGCTGCCGCTCATCGCCATCCCACGCTGGACTGGCTGGCGGTGCGCTACCCCCTGCTGTTCGGCGAGGCGCCGCGGCCGCTCAAGCGCGGCATCTTCGAGGACCTGCTGGCCGCCCATCCGGGCGACCTCGAGCCCGGGGCACTGAAGGAGGCGCTGGCGCGGCACACCCGGTCGACCCGCTACCTCGCCGCGGTGGCCGAGGGGCAGAAGAGGCGTGGTCTGGACGGGCAGCCGGTGGAGGCGCCCACACCCGAGCAGGTTCATCACGCGCTGGTGGAGGTTTTCCGGCGCCGGGCAGCGCGCGCCCCGCAGGACCTGCGTCCCCGGTTGCGCGAGCGCATCGCACGTGCCTTCGAGGCGTCGGGGCTGGATGCGCTGACCTACGCCGCCCGGGTCAGCGGCCGGGACGAGGGCATCAACAGCCTGACCCGGGAGGCGCTGGAAGAGGTCACCGCGCGCTCGGCCCGGCACCAGGCCTGGCGGCGCGCCT
>SBFS01000258.1 GCA_006227825.1 Burkholderiales bacterium
AGGATCTTGTTCAGGCCCAGGCCGTGCTTCATGGCCAGCACGTACTCGGCCAGCAGGTCGCCGGCGTGGGTGCCGACGATGGTCACGCCCAGGATCCTGTCCTTTCCCGGCACCGTGAGCACCTTGACGAAACCGCGGGCCTCGCTGTCGGCAATGGCGCGGTCCAGGTCGTCGATGCCGTACTTCGTGACCTCGTAAGCGATGCCTTTCTCTTTCGCTTCCTGCTCGTTCAGGCCGACTCGCGCCACCTCGGGGTCGATGAAGGTGGCCCAGGGAATGACCGAGTAGTCGGCCTTGAACTTCCTGAAGTCGCCGAACAGCGCGTTGACGGCCGCGTACCAGGCCTGGTGGGCCGCCACGTGGGTGAACTGGTAAGGACCGGCCACGTCACCGGCCGCGTAGATGTTGGGGTACAGGGTCTGCAGGTACTCGTTGGTCTCGACCGTGCGCTGGGTCGGGATGCCCAGCTCTTCCAGTCCGTAGCCGGTCAGGCGGGCGCTGCGGCCCACGGCGCACAGCAGCTGGTCGAAGGCGATGCGCTTTTCGGTGCCGCCGTGCTCGACCACCAGCACCTTCTCCCCGTCGACCCGTTCGCAGCGCAGGGCCTTGTGGCCGGTCAGCACGGCCACGCCGTCGGCTTCGAGCGAGGCCTTGGCCAGGGCCGAGACTTCCTCGTCCTCGCGGATCATGATGCGCGGCGCCATCTCGACCTGCGTCACCTGCGAGCCCAGGCGGGCGAAGCTCTGGGCCAGCTCCGAGCCGATCGGGCCGCCGCCCAGCACCACCAGGCGCCGTGGCACTTCGTCCAGTTTCGCGAACTCGTCCCACAGCGTGTCGCTGGTGACATAACCCACCTCGTCGAGACCGGGCAGGGGCGGCACGAAGGGGCGGGCACCGGCGGCGATCACGATGCTGCGGGCGGTCAGGCGCTGGGTGCCACCAGCGTTGAGCGCGATCTCCACCGTCCAGGGGTTGACCAGCTTCGCATAACCCTGCAGCACCTCGACACCCAGGCCGGTGTAGCGTTCCACGCTGTCGTGCGGCTCGATGGCCCGGATCACGTCGTGGATGCGCTGCATCACCGCCTTGAAGCTGAAGGAGGCGGCTGCGTCAGACAGGCCGTAGCTGGAGGCATGGCGCATCTGGTGCGCCAGCTTGGCGCTCCTGATCAGGGCTTTGCTCGGCACGCAGCCGTAGTTCAGGCAGTCGCCACCCATCTTGTGGGCTTCGACCAGCGTGACCTTGGCCTTGACCGCGGCGGCGATGTAGGCGGTGACCAGACCGCCGGCGCCGGCGCCGATGACGATCAGGTTGCGGTCGAATGTCCGGGGGCGCACGCTGCTCCAGCGGGCGTAGACCTTGCGCTTCTGCACCGCCTCGACGATGCGCCGGGCGATCAGCGGGAATATGCCCAGCAGCACGAACGAGCCCAGCAGGGCGGGGCTGAGGATGCCCTGCAGCGAGTCCAGCCGCGCCAGCTGGGTGCCGGCGTTCACATAGACCAGCGTGCCGGCCAGCATGCCGATCTGGCTGACCCAGTAGAAGGTGAGGGCCTTCATGCGGGTCAGGCCCATCAGCAGGTTGATCAGGAAGAAGGGAACGACCGGGATCAGGCGCAGGGTGAACAGGTAGAAGGCACCGTCCTTCTCGACGCCCCGGTTGATCTCGGCCAGGCGCTGGCCGAAGCGGCTCTCGACCGTGCTGCGCAGGATGAAGCGCGAGACCAGGAAGGCCAGCGTGGCCCCGATGGTGCTGGCGAACGAGACGATGACCGTGCCCCAGAACAGCCCGAAGATGGCGCCGCCGGCCAGGGTGATGATGGCCGCGCCGGGCAGCGACAGTGCGGTGGCCGCCACATAGATGGCGAAATAGGCGCCAGCCACCTGCCAGGGGTGCTGCGCGTAGAGCTGCCCGAAGGCGGCCTGGCTCTGCTTGAGGTAGTCCAGGCTCAGGAAGCGGCCGAGGTCGAAGGCAAAAAAAGCGCCTATGCCCACGACGACTGCGATCAGCAGCAAGATTTTCCGGGTGCTCACGACGTATCCTTGTGTGATGGTCTTGTGCTGTTGAGTCGCTGTGGATCACCCATTCTTACACCCCTTGCCCGCTTCCCTGCGCCAGGCCCTGGTCGATGCCGGCCATCCGCTGGCCAACGTGCCGCTGCACCGGCTGCCTGACAAGGGGCTGGCGCACGACCATGTGCGGCTGCACGGCTGCGGCCTGCTCGCGCGCGTGCCCAAGCAGAGCCAGATGGGCCTGGCCGCGGCCGACAACCTGGCCTACCAGCGGGTCTGTTTCGAGCGCGCGGCTGCCAGCGGTCACACGCCCCGCCTGGAGGGCGTGCTGCCGCCGTCAGCCACCCTGCCGCGCGGGGCGTTGCTGGTCGAGGAAATCGTCGGCCGGACCGCCCGCCTGCCGCAGGACCTGCCCGCGCTGGCGCGCGCACTGGCGGCCCTTCACGCCCTGCCGCTGCCAGCACCGGCGCAGCGCATCCCCTTGCGGTCCGACACCGACCCTTTGCAGGACCTGCTCGACGAGATCCGGCAGCAGGCCGCCTGGTGGGACGAGGCGGGCGTGCACGGGCAGGTCACGCGCTGCCTGCATGAGGAGCTGTCGGCCCTGGCTGCACGGTGCGCGCAGCCTGCTCGACCGGCCGTGAGCCTGGTGTGCTTCGATGCCCATCCGGGCAATTTCATCGTCCGCCCCGACGGCAGCGCGGTGCTGGTCGACCTGGAGAAGTGCCGCTACAGCCACCCGGGACTGGACCTGGCGCATGCCACGCTCTACACCTCCACCACCTGGGACATCGATGGCCGCTGCGTGCTGTCGCCCGGCGAGGTGGCCGGTTTCTACCGGGCCTGGGCCGCCTGCGTGGGTCCGTCCCGCGCGCGGGCGGCCGCCGGATGGCACCTGCCCCTGCGCCGGGCCATGTGGCTGTGGTCGCTCACCTGGTGCGCCAAGTGGCGGGTCCTTTCGCGGCGGGCTGCCCGAAGCGGCGGTGACGGCGAGGACTGGTCGGCCCGGCGCAGCGAGGACCGGCTGGTGGCCCACGTGCGCGAGCGGGTGGACCATTACCTCGATCCGGAGGTGGTGGGGCGGGTCCGCAGCGGCTTCGATGAACTCGCCGGGTGCCTGGCCGCATGAAGCTGGCCATCGTCGTTCCGGTGCTCGACGAGGCGGCCCAGGTGGCGAGCCGGCTGCAGGCCCTGGCGCCTTTGCGGAGTCGGGGCGCGCGGGTCATCGTGGTCGACGGCGGCAGCCGCGACGACACCGCGCTGCAGGCGGCCGCCGGGGCGGACCTGGTGCTGCAGGCACCCCGCGGCCGGTCCGCGCAGATGAACGCCGGCGCGCGTGCGGCGGCCAAGGGTGGCGCCGACACCCTGCTGTTCCTGCATGCCGACACCCGGTTGCCGGCGCATGCCGACGAGCTGATCGGGCGGGCGCTGGCCGGCGGTGCCGGCTGGGGCCGCTTCGACGTGCGCATCGAGGGCCGGCACCCGCTCCTGCCGATGGTGGCTGCACTGATGAACCTGCGCTCGCGCCTGAGCGGCATCGCCACCGGCGACCAGGCGGTGTTCGTGCGGCGGAGCCTGTTCGAGGCGGTCGGTGGTTTCCCCGAACAGCCGCTCATGGAGGACATCGACCTGAGCGCGAGCTTGAAGCGGATTTCGCGCCCGGCCTGTCTGCATGAACGGGTGGTCACCTCGGGCCGCCGCTGGGACCGGCACGGCCTGTGGCGGACCATCGTGCTGATGTGGCGGCTGCGGGCCGTCCACGCCCTGGGCGCCGACACGCATGCGCTGGCGTCGCGCTACGGCTACCGCCCGCGGGCTGCGGCGGCGGTGGCCATCATGGCCAAGGCACCCGTGCCCGGCCTGGCCAAGACCAGGCTGGTGCCGCTGCTGGGCCGCACGGGCGCGGCGCGGGCGCAGCGTGGCTTCATCCTGCGCACGCTGGCCACGGTGCGTGCGGCCGCCCTGGGGCCTTTCACCCTGTGGTGCGCGCCGGACGACGGCCATCGCCTGTTCGGCCTGCTGCGCCGGCGCCAGGGCGTCGTCACGCAGCCCCAGCCGGAGGGCGACCTCGGGCGGCGCATGCGGGTGGCCATGCAGGCGCATTTCGACCGGACGCCGCGACTGCCCTGGATCGTCGTCGGCACCGACTGTCCGGCACTCGCGCCGGCGCACCTGCAGGCCATGGCCGATGCCCTGCTGCAACACGGCGCGGTCGTGCTGCCCGCCGAGGACGGCGGCTACGTCGCGCTGGGCCTGTCACGGCCCTGTGTGGCCGTTTTCGAGGACGTGGACTGGAGCACGCCGCAGGTGCTCGCGCAGACCCGGGACCGCCTTCGCGCCAGCGGGGTCGACTGGTCCGAGCTGCCGCCCCTGTGGGATGTCGACGAGCCCGCGGACTGGTTGCGCTGGACGACGCAGACGGCGACGTCTTGACCGGCGTCAATTTCCCGGTCTGGCGGCGGAACCAATCGCAGCACGGCTGTCTGACTGGGTTAAGGTTTTGCCGCACACGACTCCATGACCAGGGCCCCCAACCCCATGAACCAGACCCCGACGCAGAAAAACGCCGAACCGACGCCCTGGCACGGGCTCAAGCCCGAGGAGGTGCTCGAGCGGTTGCAGACATCGAGCCGGGGCCTGAGTGCGGTCGAGGCTGCCGGGCGCCTGCAACGCCACGGTCCCAACCGCCTCGAGATGGCCGAGGGCCCGGGCATCTGGCGCCGTGTGCTGGCGCAGTTCAACAACCTGCTGATCCTGGTGCTGCTGGCGGCGGTGGCGGTCACCGCGCTGATCGGGCACACGCTCGATTCGGCCGTCATCCTCGCGGTGGTGCTGCTCAACGTTTCGATCGGTGTGCTGCAGGAGGGCAAGGCCGAGAAGGCGCTGCAGGCCATCCGCCACCTGCTCTCGCCCCACGCCAGCGTCTGGCGCGACGGCCGCCTGCAGGACATCGACGCGGCCGCTCTGGTGCCCGGCGATGTGGTCCAGGTCGCCTCGGGCGACAGCCTGCCTGCCGACCTGCGCTGGCTTCAGATCAACAACCTGCGGGTCGACGAGTCGGCCCTGACGGGTGAGTCGGTCCCGGTCGAGAAGGCGCTGGCCCCGGTGGTGGGCGACGCGGCGCTGGGGGACCGGCTGTCGATGGGTTACGCCGGGACCCTGGTGACCCAGGGCCAGGCGCGCGGCGTGGTCGTGGCCACCGCCAGCGCCACCGAGATGGGGCGCATCGGCCGGCTGCTGGAGTCGGTGGAGCAGGTGACCACGCCCCTGGTGCGCAACATGAGCCAGCTGGCGCGCTGGATCACCCTCGCCGTGGTGGCGGCCGCCGCCGCCCTGTTTGTCTTCGGCACGCTGGTGCGAGAGCTGCCGGCGGTCGAGATGTTCATGACCGCCGTCGGCCTGGCGGTGGCGGCCATTCCCGAGGGTATGCCGGCCATCATGTCCATCACCCTGGCCATCGGGGTGCAGCGCATGGCCGCGCGCCACGCGGTGATCCGCCGCCTGCCGGCGGTCGAGACGCTGGGCTCGGTGACGGTGATCTGCTCCGACAAGACCGGCACCCTCACCCGCAACGAGATGACGGTGCAGCAGGTGGTGCTGGCCGGCGGCGTCGTCGACGTCGAGGGCGCGGGTTACGCCCCCGACGGCGCGCTGCGCCGCGAGGGTCACCACCTGCAGCCGGCCGAGCTGTTCCGCGAGGCGCCCGTGCTGCTGGCCCTGGCCGAGGCCGCGGCCTTGTGCAACGACGCCAGCCTGCACGAGGACAAGGGCCAATGGCAGCTGACGGGCGACCCGACCGAGGGTGCCCTGCTGACCATGGCCATGAAGGCGGGCATCGATCCGCTCGAGCTGGCCCGTGAGCGTCCGCGCACCGGTGCCATTCCCTTCGAGTCCGAGCACCGCTACATGGCGACCGCCCACGCGGCGGCCGAGGACGCACCGGCGGGGAACGACCTGCTGCTCAAGGGCGCCCCGGAGCGTGTGCTGGCCATGTGCAGCCACCAGCTCGCCGACGATGGCCAGGCCCTGCCGCTCGACGAGGCCTTCTGGCAGAGCGCCATCGACGAGCAGGCGCGGGCCGGCCGGCGGGTGCTCGCGCTGGCCCGCGGCCATGTCGACTCCGTCAGCGCCCTGGACAGCCGCAGCGGCGTCGACGGCCTGACCCTGCTGGGTCTGGTGGGCATCATCGACCCGCCGCGCCAGGAAGCGATCGAGGCCGTCGCCCAGTGCAAGCAGGCCGGGATCCGTGTCAAGATGATCACCGGCGACCATGCGGTGACGGCCAGCGCCATCGCCACCCAGCTCGGCATGGGCGAGCGGCTGCGGGCCGTCACCGGGCCCGAGATCGAGGCCATGGACGACCAGGCCCTGAGGCAGGCGGTGGTCGAGGCCGATGTGTTTGCGCGCGCCAGTCCCGAGCACAAGTTGCGCCTTGTGCAGGCCCTGCAGGCACGCGGCGAGGTCGTGGCCATGACCGGCGACGGCGTCAACGACGCGCCCGCGCTCAAGCAGGCCGATGTTGGTGTGGCCATGGGCCGCAAGGGCACCGAGGCGGCCAAGCAGGCCGGTGCCATCGTGCTGGCCGACGACAACTTCGCCTCCATCGCCCACGCGGTCGAGGAAGGCCGCACCGTCTACGACAACCTGCGCAAGACGGTCACCTTCCTGCTGCCCATCAATGGTGGCGAGTCGATGTCGCTGCTGGTCGCCGTGCTGTTCGGGCTGGCCCTGCCGATCCTGCCGGTGCAGATCCTGTGGGTGAACATGGTCAGCTCGATCGCGCTGGCCATGGTGCTGGCCTTCGAACCCACCGAGCCCGGTGTCATGAGGCGCGCGCCACGCCCGCCGGGTGAGCCCATGCTCAGCCCCTTCGTCATCTGGCGCATCGTGCTGGTCTCGACCCTGTTCAGCCTGGGCATCTTCGGCATGTACCGCTGGTCGCTGGCCGGTGGCGCGCCGGTGGAGGAGGCGCGCACCATGGCGGTCAACACCCTGGTGGCCATGGAGGTGTTCTACCTGTTCAGCGTGCGCTACCTCACGGCGCCTTCGTTCACCCTGGCGGGCGTGCAGGGCACGCCGCGCGTGCTCGTGGCCGTGGCGGCGGTGGTCGTGCTGCAGGCCCTGTTCACCTACGCCCCCTTCATGCAGCTGTGGTTCGGCACGCGCGCGCTGGCACCGCAGCAGGTGCTGCTGTGCGCGCTGGCCGGCCTGGCCGTGCTGTTGCTGCTCGAGGGCGAGAAATGGTTGGTGCGTCAGCGCAGGGCCGCGTAGCCCCACCCGATGCGCATCGCGGTGGTGACCACGCACAGGGCCGCGAAACCGTAGGCGATGGGTGCGAACCACTGCGGCCACAGGCACATGGCCACGAAGGCGGCGATGGTTTCCGTGGCTTCGGTGAGGCCGCCCAGAAAGAAGAAGCTCTTGTCCGGAAAGGCCAGCGATGGCAGGCGGCGCTTTTCGGCCACGATGGCAAAGGCCAG
>SBFS01000023.1 GCA_006227825.1 Burkholderiales bacterium
CCCGGGCAGATCGCGGGCAAGTCCGGCCTGGAAGTCATGCAGGCCATGTTGCAGGGGGAAATCCCGTACGCTGCCATCGCGCAGGCGCTGGACTTCCTGGTGATCGACATCGGCGAGGGAACCGCCACCTTCCAGGGAACGCCCAAGGCTTCACACTTCAACCCGATGGGCACGGTGCACGGAGGCTGGTTCGCCACCCTGCTCGACTCGGCCGTCGGATGCGCGGTCCACACCATGATGCCTCCCGGCCGCGGCTACACCACCGCCGAGCTCAGTGTGAACATCGTCAAGGCGCTCACCCCCAAGGTACAGCGGGTGCGGGCCATTGGGCAGGTGGTGCACTGCGGGCGCCAGCTGGCCACCGCAGAAGGCCGCCTGGTCGGACCCGACGGCACGCTCTATGCGCATGCCACGACCACCTGCCTGGTCTTTGACATGCACCACAAACCCGCCGGCGGCGCGACGACATAATCACCCGCAGGACATTTCTGCACGCCACAGGCTTCACACATGCGACTTCTCCACACCATGCTGCGGGTGGGCAACCTTCAGCGCTCGATCGACTTCTACACCCAGGTGCTCGGCATGCAACTGCTGCGCACCTCCGAGAACCCCGAGTACAAGTACTCGCTGGCCTTCCTGGGCTTCGAGGGTGGCAACCCCGGCCAGGCCGAGATCGAGCTGACCTACAACTGGGGCGTGGAGCAGTACGAGATGGGCAGCGCCTACGGCCACATCGCCATCGGCGTGCCCGATGCCTACGCGGCCTGCGAGAAGATCCGGGCGGCCGGCGGCAACGTGACGCGCGAAGCCGGCCCGGTCAAGGGCGGCAGCACGGTCATCGCCTTCGTCACCGACCCCGACGGCTACAAGATCGAGCTGATCCAGCGCGCCGACGCGCAGGCCGGGCAGGGCCTGCGCTGAACCTGTCTGCCGGCCAGGACACCCTCGCCGCCGGCACCGGGTCACCGCCCCCGGATAGCTTCAGGCGACGGCGGCCTGCAGATCACTTTCCTGTGGTGGCGCCGACACCATGGCAGACAGGCGTGTCCGGGCGTGCCGACCGAAGGGGTCCAGTGGTCTTGCAGACAGTCTCTCGGCCACCAGGCCCCGCGCAAGCGGAGGGTCTGACGTGTCCAGGGCCGCATCCATCATCAACAGATCGACCAGATCACGCTGCGCATGGCTGCCGCCCATGCGCCACACGAGCGGACGCAGCCGGCGCAGCTTCTCCAGCGCCTCCTGATGGCGGCACTCATGCCGGTCGGCAACGGACTCCAGGAGCGGAAGGCCCACCTGCCGCGCAAGCGCGGCCTGATCACCGGGTGCGGCGTCGCTGCCTTGTGCCTCCAGCCACTGGCGTGCCTGTTCGATCCGTCCGCTGCCCACCCAGGCCAGCATGGCGTGAAAGTCATTGAACGCATACAGCCCTGGCACGGCCTGCGCAGTCCAGTCATCGGCGAGACTCTCCCAGCGGTCGCCCACAGGGACGCCCAGGAACTGCAGGCGCCAGAGCATGGCCGAAGCATCGACCAGGTCGACCATGAGCGTTGATCGGCTGGCTCGTACCCGCTCGTCATACAGCCGCAAGGCCTCGGCGGTATTCCCCTGAGCCAGTTCGAACAGGGCCCAGTGCCAGGCATTGTGGATGGCCAGGAAATGGTTGTCATTCCAGAATGCCTCGCGCGAACGCATCCAGCGCGATCCGTCGGCAGGGCGCCCCTGCATTTCGAAGATGTGGGCCATGGCATGGTGAGCCCATGCATCGGCCGGCTCGAGATCGAGGGCCCGACGTGCTGCGCGTTCGGCCAGATCGTACTGCCCGCACTCCTCCAGACCGAAGGCCCACATGCCCAGAACCGCATGGCTGCCGGCCTCGGCGTCCGGCCATGCAGCCAGCACCCGGCCAATGCGATCACGCAGCATGCGGCTGTCTCCGCGCAGGAAGTCGATCAGGTGCCCCGCCTGCAGGGCCAGTGCGTCGCGCGGCCATTGGAGACTCAGGTCCTCCAGATGGCGACCAGCCATCTGCCACCGCCCCTGATTGAAGCAGGTCAGTGCCTGCAGGTGCATCGTCTCGCGCGCATTGAGCGCCAGTTGCTGCAGCAAGTTGCAGTCGGCCTCGACAACTGCAGGGGCCGCAGGCTCGGTGCTCAGTGCATGCAGCCACGCGTGCAGCACCCGTCCCATGGCGAAAGCCGGGTGGGCCTCCAGCGCGGGTGCCAGCAGTGCAACCGGGTCGCCCTGGTAGCAGTGAAAAGCCCTCAGCGCCCGATGGTAGGCGTCCAGGGCATCCGGATGGGCACCGCTGCATTCGAGACCGACCTGGTCCCGGTATCGGTTCGTGGTTTGTGTCATGGTCGAACTTTCAGGAAACTGTTGGGGAAATGGCTTGATGGAACGGGCAGATGCTAGCTACGCTTGCGGTTTTGCACTGCAGCCGTTTCCGACAAAACATGGTCGATTCCGCCACACCGAGCCCCCGAAACGGCACATTGCCGGTGTCTGTCCATGTGCTGGTCACGCACGAGGTCACCGCCTCGGTGGCCCTGGGTCTTCTGGACCTGTTTCATTCAGCCGGCCGGGACTGGGGGCTGATCGTCTCAGGACAACCCGGCGAGCCCCTGATGAAGCCGCTGCTGGTATCGGCCAGCGGTCAACCGCTGGCGGTGGCCAACGGCGTGCGGCTGTGTCCGGACGCCCGGTTCGCCGACCTGGCCCCGCCCGACGCCGTCTGCATACCCGAGCTTTTCGTGGCACCGGGAGAGCCGCTGGACGCACGTTACGACGCCGAGTGCGCATGGTTGCGGCACTGCCATGAAGCCGGCAGCCTGGTCAGTGCTGCCTGCTCGGGCGGCCTGCTGATGGCCCAGGCAGGTCTGCTCGACGGTCTGGATGCCACCACACACTGGGCCTATTGCGATGCACTGGCCGAGCGCTTTCCCCGTGTGCGGCTTCAGCGCCAGCGTTCGCTGGTCGCATCCGGGCAGGGTCAGCGGCTGGTCATGGCCGGAGGCGGCACCTCATGGCAGGACTTGGGCCTGTACCTCGTGGCCCGGCTGGTGGGCGTTGATGCCGCCATGCAGCTGGCCCGCCTCTACCTCATCGACTGGCATCACGCCGGTCAACAGCCCTATGCACGCCTGGCGGCCAGCCGGCAGACCGACGACGCCCTGGTCACCCAAGCCCAAGTCTGGGCGGCACGACACTATGCGCAGGCCAACCCGGTGCGCGCCATGGCGGAGATCAGCGGCCTGTCCGAACGGGCATTTGTGCGTCGGTTCCGCCAGGCCACGGGCCTGTCGCCCCTGGCCTATGTGCAGCACATACGCATCGAGGAGGCCAAGCAGCTGCTGGAATCGACTGCCATGCCGGTGGACGCGATCGCTGAAACCCTGGGCTACGAGGATGCCAGCTTCTTCTCGCGCCTGTTCAAGCGCGAGGTCCGGCTGACCCCCGCTGCCTACCGCCGCAAGTTTGGTGGATTGCGGGAAGTGCTGCGTCTGGCGCATGCACAAGCCGGTTGAGCCGGTGTGCGACGTCACCAGCTGCGCACGGGGCCGGTGTCGATGTGGACGAACTGTTCACGCGGGTAGTAGCCGACACCGCCGGCGCGCAGCGACAGGGCCGCCTCGCGCAGGTCGGCCAGCCGCACGCCCGGCAGGCGCACATCGATGGCCCGTCCGTCCATGTGCAGGCTGCGCCTGGCCACACCACCACCGCGCGTGGTGCGCAGCATCTCGTTGGTGGCCGGTGAGCGGTAGCCGGAGATGATCTCGAAGGGTTGGGCGCTGCCCAGCGTCAGCCGGATCTGGTGCATCAGGTCGTAAAGGCGCGGATCCATCCGACCGATGTCGCCGGTGCGGTGGTCACGCAGGAACACGTTGAGTTCGCCAAGGGCATCCGTGACGTAGTCGCGGCCGAGCGCGTACACGAGCTCGATGTCTTCTCGCGTGTGGGTGTGATAAAGCGCCAGGTCGCGCGGCGAGGGGGCCGCCACCGCCAGAGCGACGGCGGGCTGCAGCGATGCGGCAGCCACCGAGCCGGCAGCGACCTGAAGGAAACGCCGGCGCGAGGCCAGCGGATGTGACGCGAAGGTCATGAAGTTCTCCCTGTGGCGGCTCCGGACCGGCCGCGGCGCGCTTTCAGGGCGTCCCGCAGCACACGGTCATGACCGTAGATGTCATCGAAGAAATGTATTTCACCATTTTTGACCAGAGTGGTGACGTATGCAATGACAACCGGCAAGGGCTCGTTGAGCCGGACCGTCTGCGACTCGCCCTGGCGCATGGCGCCGACAATGCGCTCCTCGGTCCAGCCGGGCATTTCCTGCATCACGAAACGGGCCAGGGCCACCGGATCCTCGACACGGATGCAGCCGTGGCTGAAATCGCGCTGATCGCGCTGGAACAGGCCCACGCTGGGCGTGTGGTGCAGGAAGATGCTGTCCCGGTTGGGAAAGACGAACTTGATGTCGCCCAGCGCGTTTTCCGGGCCCGGACGCTGGCGCAGCAGCGCGCGGCCGGCCAGCACGTCGGCCAGCAGTTCGTCGCTCACGCTGCGGCGCACCGTCCCGTCCCGCTCGACGATCTCGAACCCGAGACGGTCGAGGTAGCCCGGGTCGCGGCGCAGGCGGGGTACGGTCTCCTCTGCCGCGATGGACCGCGGCACGTTCCAGTAAGGGCTGAACTCGATGAAGCGCATGTCCTCGTCGAACAGCGGTGTGCTGTGTCGCGCGGCCCGGCCGGCGATGATCCGCATCTCCGTGATCACCCGGACACCCTGGCCGGTCTGCTCGTAGGCCCGCAGCACGAACTCCGGGATGTTCACCACCACCATCCGGCGCGACTGCAGCAGCGGCGTCCAGCGCAGGCGCTCAAGCGCCAGGCCAATCTGCACCACGCGCTCTTCGGGGGGCACCGCCAGCTGTGCCCAGGTCCGGCGCCCCGGCACGCCATCGACGGTCAGGCCATGGCGTCGCTGGAAGCGGCGCACCGCCGCAACCAGCTCGTCATCGTAGACAGCGTCATTGCCCCGGTAACGCTGGGTCGCTGCGGACGGCAGGTCACCCAGGGTTTCGAGCCGCCAGGCCAGCAGATGCAGACCGGCATGGCGCGCTCCCGGCTCGAGCCGGCCCGGGCGGCCCGGACCGGCCGATGGCAGCGCCGGCAGGGGCTGCTGCCAGGCGGCATGTCCCTGCAGCCCCTGGTACCGCTGCAGTGCCTGGCGAAGCTGTTCGTACTGCTGCAGGGGCGGGACAGCCCGGTCGACGGCCTGCCCCAGGTCCCCGGCCGCCAGCGCCTCGCGCAGGACGGCCCGTGCATCGAAGGCGTCGCGCCGGGACGGCCGGAACCTCACACCGAGTTGACGGGGGTTCACCCGGCCATGATGAAGATCTTCAAGGTAGCGCACCATGGCGTCGGTGAGCGCCCGGTCCAGGCGGGACACCGTCTCGGCATCCGGGCTGCCCACCTGCCGGGCGACCTGCCAGAGGCTTTTCTCCAGGGCGTCGGTGCCGTAGTCCGACGGGTCGAGGCCGTGGGATGGCGCGGCACGCAGAAGCACGATGGCCTGCTGCGCACCACCGATGGGGCGACCCGCATCGAACCAGGCCACGTCCGCTGCCGATGCCAGCGCCGCGCCCGCCAGCCCCAGGCACAAGGCCAGGCACCAGTGGCGGACCCGTCGGCACAGGGCGGCTGCTCTCTTCATCAGGGCTTGAGGTGTGTCAAAGGTTCGGACCCGCCATGCCCGCCACAAGCGACAAGGCCCGGGTGACCCGGGCCGCTCGGCGGGGATGCAGCGGTGTTCAGTCGGCGATCACCACTTCCACGCGACGCGCCTCTGCATCGCTGCCGGTGCCGGTGGTCTGCTCCGGCTTGCGCAGCTCGATGGCCGCTTCGGCCACGCCGGCACCCATCAGGGCATCGCGCACCGCGAAGGCGCGCTGCTTGGCCAGTTCGGCGTTGAAGGCCGGGTCGCCGCTGGCGTCGTGGAAACCCGAGAGCACCAGGCGCTTGCCACCCTGGGTGGCCGCGATGGCATCGCCCAGCGCGGCCAGGGCACCGCTGGCCAGTTCGGCCTTGCCGACCGCGAAGTAGAACTTCACCACGCCATTGTCGACCACCACGCTGGCATCGTCGGCCGCCACGGCGGCGGGCGTTGCGGACGCTTCTGCCGCTGCGGTGACGACCGTGCCGGCTGACGTGCCCGTGCGCGACTTGTGGACGCCGATCCCCAGCACCGTGCCCACGACCAGCACGAGAATGGCGATCAGCAACACCGCGACGATGCGGTATTCTTGTTGGTTATCCTGGGAAGACATGGTTCAGGCTCCGTGGCAAAGGGATGATGGACCGGAAAAACCGGAAGAACGTAAAACCGAACGGAAAAACGGAGAGACGGATACCGGCCTTGCCGCTGATGTCCGCGCGAACCGACATGCTGCAAGGGAAAACCCCATTTTAGATGCGCGCCGCTGACACCCCGACTGCCCGCTGGCACCCCGACCCGGCCCGCCGCGACGGTGCGCGCATGATGCAGCACACCCTGGCGCAATGGCGCGCCCAGGGAGACCGGCCCGACCTGTGGGTGTTTGCCTACGCCTCGCTCGTCTGGCGCCCCGAGTTCGAGGCCGCCGAGCACCGCCTGGCCCAGGTGCATGGCTACAGCCGCAAGCTGCACATGTGGAGCCGGGTCAACCGCGGGACGCCCGAGCGTCCCGGGCTGGTGTTCGCCCTCACGGCCGGCGGCAGCTGCCAGGGTCTGGCCCTTCGCGTGCCGCACGGGCAGGTCGAGAGCCTCATGCCGGTGCTGTGGGCCCGCGAAATGCCCAACCCGGTCTACGATCCCCGATGGCTGCTGTGCCGCACCGAACAGGGTCCGGTGCGTGCCCTGGCCTTCACCCTCTCGCGTCGCAGCCCCAACTACACCGGCCACCTGAGCGAGGCGCAATACCGCCAGATATTCGCCCATTCGCGCGGACGCTACGGCAGCACGCTCGACTACGCACGCCAGACCCTGCACGGCCTGCGCGCACACGGCATCGAGGACCGAGCCCTCGCCCACCTGCTGCGGCTGGCCGACGGCCTGCCTGCCTGAATCCGGCCCGCGCTTGACCCGGCGCAAGACCCGGTCACCAGGGTCTGCCTATACTGCCGCCATGACCCGCAACACCGACATCGCCGACCTGCGCAAGAGCTACGAGAAGGCCGAACTCAGCGAGTCCGCATCGCACGCCGACCCGCTGCAGCAGTTCGACCAGTGGCTCAGGGAAGCCATCAGCTCGGAGGTGCCCGAGCCCAACGCCATGACGCTGGCCACCGTGGGCGCCGACCTGCGGCCCACCACCCGCGTGGTGCTCATCAAGGGCTACGACGCGCGCGGCATCGTCTGGTACACCAACTACCACAGCCAGAAAGGCCGCCAGCTGGCCGGCAATCCCTATGCCGCACTGCAGTTCCACTGGGTCGAGCTCGAGCGGGTGGT
>SBFS01000080.1 GCA_006227825.1 Burkholderiales bacterium
GGCCTGCTGGGCGTGGGCGGTTTCTTCTGGGCCATCGGCGGGCTGGCCACGCCGGACGCGGCCACCCTCAAGCCGCTGCTGGGCCTGGCCTTCGGCTCCAGCCTGATCTCCATCTTTGCGCGCCTGGGCGGCGGCATCTTCACCAAGGGCGCAGACGTCGGTGCCGACCTGGTGGGCAAGGTCGAGGCGGGCATCCCCGAGGACGACCCGCGCAACCCGGCGGTGATTGCCGACAACGTGGGCGACAACGTCGGTGACTGCGCCGGCATGGCGGCCGACCTGTTCGAGACCTATGCGGTGACGCTGATCGCCACCATGGCGCTGGGCGCCCTGCTGGTGGCGGCCGCACCGGCCCAGGCGGTGCTGTATCCGCTGGTGCTGGGTGGCGTGTCCATCATCGCTTCCATCATCGGCTGCTTCTTCGTCAAGGCCAGCCCCGGCATGAAGAACGTGATGCCGGCCCTCTACAAGGGCCTGGCCATCGCCGGCGTGCTGTCGCTGATCGCCTTCTACCCGGTGACCACGATGCTGTTTCCCGAAGCCGTTCAGGTCAGCGGCAAGGGCCCGGTGGGCGCGATGGCGCTGTGGCTGTCGGCAGCGGTCGGTCTGGCGCTGACGGCGGCGCTGGTCTGGATCACCGAGTACTACACCGGCACGCAATTCAAGCCGGTGCAGCATGTGGCCCAGGCCTCGACCACCGGCCATGCCACCAACATCATCGCCGGCATCGGAATCAGCATGAAGTCGACCGCCTGGCCGGTGCTCTTCGTCTGCGCGGCCATCCTCGCAGCCTATGCGCTGGCGGGCCTGTATGGCATCGCCGTGGCCGCGACCGCCATGCTCAGCATGGCCGGCATCGTGGTGGCACTGGACGCCTACGGCCCGATCACCGACAACGCCGGCGGAATCGCCGAGATGGCCGAGCTGCCGAGTTCGGTGCGCGACATCACCGACCCGCTGGACGCGGTGGGCAACACCACCAAGGCCGTGACCAAGGGCTACGCCATCGGCTCCGCCGGCCTGGCGGCGCTGGTGCTGTTTGCCGACTACACGCACTCGCTGGAGGCGGCCGGCATCGTGGGCGTGAGTTTCGACCTGAGCAGCCCGAAGGTCATCATCGGCCTGTTCATCGGCGGCCTGATCCCCTACCTGTTCGGTGCCATGGCCATGGAGGCCGTCGGGCGCGCCGCGGGCTCGGTGGTCGAGGAGGTTCGCCGTCAGTTCCGGGAGATTCCCGGCATCATGGAAGGCACGGCCAAACCCGAATACGGGCGCGCAGTGGACATGCTGACCACGGCCGCGATCAAGGAGATGATGATCCCGTCGCTGCTGCCGGTGGTCGTTCCGGTCATCGTGGGCCTGACACTGGGCGCCGAGGCCCTGGGCGGGTTGCTGATGGGCACCATCGTCACCGGCCTCTTCGTCGCGATCTCGATGTGCACCGGAGGCGGCGCCTGGGACAACGCCAAGAAGTACATCGAGGACGGCCACCACGGCGGCAAGGGCAGCGATGCCCACAAGGCGGCCGTGACCGGCGACACCGTGGGCGACCCCTACAAGGACACCGCCGGCCCCGCGGTGAACCCGCTGATCAAGATCATCAACATCGTGGCCCTGCTGATCGTCCCGCTGCTGTGATCCGCCAACATCATCCCCCTCTGTGAACCCAGGCCCGCCACGCGGGCCTTTTTCATGATCCGGACGGGAGGTCGCCAGCCTGCGCCAGCGCCCGCACGATGCGCACCGCCGCCGGGGTCAGGCAAGCCAGTTGCGCGGCCTCGTCGCGCTCGATCGCGATCAGGACCAGCTCATTGATGGCGCCCACCGCGGCCATGGACAGCTGCGGGGTCAGGGGCCGAAGGGTCGGAGCCGCGGCGGGTTGCGGCCGGTTGATGGTCTCGCACATGAAATCCGCCAGCCGCGTCATGGTTTCCCTACGCAGGGCCGCGCCCGCGTCGCCCAGATGATGGATGTCGACGAACAGGCTGCGCAGGAGTTCCGGCCCGGCCGCCAGGTGGGCCAGGTAGGCGCCCAGGGCCCGCTCGAGCTGGTTCTGCCAGGGTTGCGATGTGTCGATGGCGTCCCTGAGCGTGCGCAGGGCGGTGCCGCTGGCCGCCCGGTACAGGGCCTCGAAACAGGCCTGCTTGCCATCGAAATGCTCGTAGAAAGTCCGGCGCGAAACGCCGGCCAGGCGAACGACGTCGGCAATGGTGACCGCGGCATACCCCTGCGCCGTCAGCGCCTGTGCCATGGCCGTCAGCAGGCGGCTGCGGTGGCTGGGCATCTCTGTGGTGGCAGCAGCAGGGGCAATGACCGCGTGATCCATGCGGCGATCTTAGGGCTTCTGGCGGCATGCTTGACAAGTGTCGCCGTCACGAACAAGATGCGGTGGTACGTATCCGTACCAAACCGACTGTCCTCCGCATCCGCCCGCCATGACCGAACTGGTTGTACGCCGCCTGCTCATCGATCTCGAACAGCCCGTCCAGCGCCACTGGTGCGGCGGTGACGCGTTTCTCACCGCCTGGTTCAATGCCCTGTCGATGAGCTTTCCGCTCGGAGAACAGTTCTTCATCGACTCGGTGCGCAACGGCCTGAAGGCGCTGCCCGCCGGGCAGCAGGAGGCGTACAGGCGTGAGGTGCAGGGCTTTGTCGGACAGGAGGCCACCCACAGGCGCATCCATGCCCTGTTCAACGCCCAGATCGAGAAGCACGGGCTGGTCAACCACTGGGAGCCCCGCGCGAGGGCCCGGCTCAAGCTGCTGGACGGAGCCGATCCGCGCCACGGGCTGGGCGTGACGGCCGCCAACGAACACTTCACCGCCCTGTTCGCCGAGTGGCTGCTGTCCCGGCCGCAGGTGCTCGATGGCGCCGAGCCGCGCCTGCGTTCTCTGTGGCTCTGGCACAGCGCCGAGGAGTCGGAACACAAGTGCACCGCCTTCGACCTGTACCAGGCCCTCGGCGGCAGCCATGCCTGGCGCGTGCGCTGGATGCGCCGCGTCACCCTGATCTTCCTCTCCGACACGCTGCGCCAGACGATCGACAACCTGCGTCGCGACGGCAGTCTCTGGCGCTGGTCCACCTGGCGCAGCGCCTGGCGCCACCTGCTCGGACCTGACGGCCTGCTGCGCTGCAGCTTCGGGGCCTGGCGGGCCTACTTCAGGCGCGGGTTCCATCCATCGCAGCAGCACAGCGAGCTTTCCGCCCGCTGGCTGCGGGAAAACACCGGCCTGTACACCCGCGTGGGCGAGGCCTGACAACGCCGGCAGGACGCGTCCACCGTTGTCCCCTGAGCCTGTGGGTCCGCAGGAAGCAGACGCGCCCGTGCTCCACGATAATGATGTCATGTCCGAACGCGTCATACCCCTGGTCGACCAGCGCGTGGCCTCGCTGCCTGCCCGGGTGCCGGCCGAGCCGGTACCGGCCACCGGCCTGCTCGGCGATGCCTTGGGCCGTCCCCTGCGCGACCTGCGCATCAGCGTCACCGATCGCTGCAACTTCCGCTGCAGCTACTGCATGCCCAAGGAAGTCTTCGACAAGGACTACCCCTACCTGCCGCACAGCGCGCTGCTGACCTTCGAGGAAATCACCCGGCTGGCCCGGCTGTTCCTGGCGCACGGGGTGCGCAAGATCCGCCTGACCGGGGGTGAACCGCTGCTGCGCAAGAACATCGAGATCCTCATCGGGCAGTTGTCCGCCCTGCGGACGGTGGATGGGGAACCGCCGGACCTGACCCTGACCACCAACGGTTCCCTGCTCGCGCGCAAGGCAAAGGCGCTGCGGGAAGCCGGTCTGCACCGGGTGACGGTGAGCCTCGACGGCCTCGACGATGCCGTCTTCCGTCGCATGAACGACGTCGACTTTCCCGTCGCCGAGGTGCTCAGGGGCATCGAGGCGGCCCGCAACGCCGGACTGGGACCGATCAAGGTCAACATGGTGGTCAAGCGGGGAACCAACGAACACGAGATCCTGCCCATGGCCCGGCACTTCAAGGGCAGCGGGGTCGTGCTGCGCTTCATCGAGTACATGGACGTCGGGGCCACCAACGGCTGGCGCATGGACGAGGTGCTCCCGAGCGCCGAGGTGGTGCGGTTGATCGACAGGGAGCTTGCGCTGGTGCAGCTGGAGCCTTCGGCCCCCGGTGAGACAGCCGAGCGCTGGGGCTATGCCGATGGCAGCGGCGAGATCGGCGTCATCAGCAGCGTCACCCAGGCGTTCTGCCGCGACTGCAACCGTGCGCGCCTGTCCACCGAGGGCAAGGTCTACCTGTGCCTGTTTGCCAGCCAAGGGCACGACCTGAAGGCCTTGCTGCGCGGCGGCGCCTGCGACGAGGACATCGCCAGTGCCATCGGAGCCATCTGGCAGCGCAGGGACGACCGCTATTCCGAGCTCAGGGCCAGCTTGCCCCCCGATGCCTCCGGGGGCACGCGGCGGGTCGAAATGAGCTACATCGGTGGTTGAATGGCCCGCCACCCGCGTGCTTGCGGCCGGGATGCACCCGCTGCCCACGGGAACAGCCGGTGATCGGCTGCGCTGACATCACGGGCCTGGTGCTGGCCGGCGGACGCGGCTCGCGCATGGGTGGCCTGGACAAGGGACTGCAGCCTTTCCGGGGCGAACCCCTGGTGCGGCACTCGGTGCGGCGGCTGCAGGGTCAGTCGGGCGGCCTGATCGGCGGACTGATGATCAATGCCAACCGCAACCTGTCCACCTACGAGGGCCTCGGGTTGCCGGTCTGGCCCGACCCGCTCCCCGGCCAGGTGGGTCCGCTGGCAGGCTTTCTGGCCGGCCTGCAGCACTGCCCGACCTCCTACCTGCTCACGGTACCCTGCGACTCCCCCCTGCTGCCCGTCGATCTCGCCCTGCGCCTGGCCTCGGCCTTCGAAGACCCCCGCACCGAGATCGCGGTCGCGGCCGCGCCCGGGACCGACGGGGTGCTGCGTCCGCAGCCGGTGTTCTGCCTGATGGCCGTGCATCTGCTGCACAGCCTGGCCGCCTTCACACGCGACGGCGGTCGCAAGGTGGGGCAATGGACCGGACAGCACCGGGCCGTCCTGGTGCCGTTTGACCGCGAGGGCGACGACCCGCAGGCCTTCTTCAACGCCAACACGCTGGAGGAGCTCCAGTCCCTGGAGCACACCGGAACCCCTCACCCATCCGTGCCGACATGAAGACCATCGAGCAGATCGCCGCCGAACTGCGGGGTTACGACCCGCAGGCCCTGAGCGCCAGTCAGGTCAGCGAGTTTCTGGCCAGCCTGGTCGAGCCCGTTGCCCAGACGCAGACCGTGGGCGTCTTCGAAGGCCTGGACCGGATCCTGGCCGAGGACGTCGTCTCACCCATCAACGTGCCGCCGCACGACAACTCGGCCATGGACGGGTTTGCCTTCGCCGGGCGCCTGCTGCAGCCCGGCCAGGCCTTGCGGCTGCGTGTGGCGGGCACGGCGTGGGCCGGCTCGGCCTGGACCGGCGCTGTCGGTGCCGCCGAGTGCGTCAAGATCATGACCGGTGCCGTCATGCCGGCAGGACTGGATACCGTGGTGCCGCTCGAGTTCGTCCGGTCCGAAGGCGAGGACATCGTGGTCCCGCCGGATGTGGTTCGTCCCGGCGACAACCGCAGGCTGCTGGGCGAGGACCTGATGGCCGGCCGTCCTGCCTTGCTTCGCGGACAGGCCCTGGGACCGGCAGCCCTGGGGCTGGTCGCCAGCCTCGGACTGCCCCGGGTCACCGTGTTCCGGCGCCTGAAGGTGGCCTATTTTTCGACCGGCGACGAGATCCTGAGCCTGGGCGAGGCTCCCCGGGAGGGCGCGGTCTACGACAGCAACCGCTACACGGTGTTCGGCCTGCTCTCGCGCATGGGCATCGAGGTGGTCGACCTGGGCGTGATCCGCGACCAGCCGCAGGCGCTGGAGGCCGCCTTCCTGCGGGCGGCCAGCGAGGCGGACGCCATCATCACCAGCGGCGGTGTCAGCATGGGCGAGGCCGATCACACGAAGGCAATGATGCGCCAGCTGGGCGATGTGGCTTTCTGGCGCATCGCCATGCGGCCCGGGCGGCCGATGGCGGTGGGCCGGATTGTCCATCCGGGCGCGGGACCCCGGGAGACGGCCAGGTCCGCTGTCCTTTTCGGCCTGCCGGGCAACCCGGTGGCGGTGATGGTGACCTTTCTGGCCTTCGTGCGTCCGGCGCTGCGCCGCATGATGGGCGCCATCGCGGACGAGCCCGTGCTGCTGAAGGCGCGCAGCGCCGAGGCCCTGCGCAAGAAGCCCGGCCGCACCGAATACCAGAGGGGCATCGTGACCCGCAGCCCCGACGGCCACCTGCAGGTTCGCACGACCGGCAACCAGGGCTCGGGGGTGCTTCGATCCATGGTCGAGGCCAATGGCCTGATCGTGCTCCATCACGGCCAGGGCAACGTGGCCGTGGGTGACGAGGTCGACGTCATGATGTTCGACGGCGCCGTCTGAGCGCCCGCGGTCAGCGGCCACCTCCACCGGGCAGGATGCGGCACGACTTGCCGCTTCGACCGCGGGGCACCAGGCAGCCCAGTTCCCCCTGGACGCGCAGCGCGACACTGCCCTGCGAGCGGGCAAAATCCTTCAGCACCCGCCGGCCCCGCGCCAGCGCCTGACGACCTTCCTGTCCCGACTGCGGCAGGCGCAGCAGCAAGGTGTGGTCGTCCTTCTGGCAGACCTGGAAATCGAACAGGCCCGCCTCCTCTTCCAGCACGGTGGACAGGGCCAGCGGCAACAGGGCCACCAGGTGTCCGCGCTGCCCTGCGACCTGCAGTGTGTCGTCACGGCGGCCCTGGACTTCGACCACCGGCAACGGCGAGCCACAGGTGCAGGGCTCGGCCAGCAGGCGGACATGGTCACCCAGGTCGTAGCGGATGAGCGGCTGCGCCGTGTTGGCCAGATGGGTCAGCAGCACCGTGGCCGACGGATGACCCGGTGGTACCGGCCGGTGGTGCTCGTCGACCGCCTCCAGGATGACCCAGTCGCTGTTGAGGTGCAAATGGCCATGCTCGCACTCCCAGGCCATCGCCAGGAACTCGGAGGCGCCATAGCTGTTGCGGACGCTGGCATCGGGAAAAGACCGCAGCAGGTGACGCCGCATGGCCCCCGTCAGGGTCTCTCCTCCCGTCCAGATCTCCCGCAGGCGGACGTCAAGCCGTCCTGCCTGGGCTTCCTGGCCAAGCAAGGCGGCTGCCGTGGGATAGGACGCCAGCACCGAGGGACCGAACTCGTTGAGCTGTGCAACGAGGTCATCCAGGGGCTGCAGGATGGAGAAGCTGCGCACGCTGCCTGCCAGCCAGGGCTGCAGCCGGCGCAGGCGCTCAACGCTCACGAAGCTGGCGAAATGGCCGCCGGTGGCACCGACAAAGGCAATGCGCTCGCTCAGGCACAGGGGGTCCATCCAGCGGCGTAGCACCTGCGCCTGGCTGCGTCGCTGGGACTCGAGGGCGTCGTAGACCGCCATGCAGCGCGCGTCCTGAACAAAGATGCCCGGTGAACCGCTGGTGCCCGAGCTTTCCCAGACGAGGTAACGTCCCAGGAAGGGCTCGCCGATACGTCCCGGATCGGCGGTGTGGGCTCGCAGGTCTGCCAACGAAAGCGCGGGGTCGGTCACCCACTCGGAAAAGCGTGACATGAGCTCGCGCCGTCCCACCGGCTCCATCCGGGACAGGGCCTGCAGCGGATCCATTTCTTCGGGCACGCGCCGAAGGCGTTCGCGGTACACCGCCGCGCCCTCGGCCGCCGCGTGGAGCACCTGGGCCACGCGCAGTCTCTGCAGGCGCGCGATCTCGCCGCCCCGGCCATGCCCCGCCAGGGAGACCTCGGCCGACACCTGCGCAAACTGCCATGCATCGAAAACGGTGGACATGCTCACATGCTACGCCGTTCCGGCGCGGGCATGCCGGCGGCAAACCCCAACCCGGCCAACGGATCCGGACTGACCACGCGCCGCCGGTGTCCACCCGCCGCCCAGAGGGCGCCCAGCGACTGCAGCGTCCGGTCCCATGCCCGATTCGACCCACCAGATCCCGAGGGCACCCGGACCTCAAGCTTCTGCACTCTGGCAAGAACCTGCCGGGCATGCCTGCCTGGCCCCGGCCGCCGTCAACCGGGCACACCCCGGTTGGCGAGCGCATCGGCACGCTCGTTGCCCGGGTCACCCGTGTGCCCCCTCACCCAGTGCCACTCGATCTGGTGACCCCCACCCTGCACCAGGCTGTCGAGCGTCTGCCACAGGTCGGCGTTCTTGACCGGCTGACGCGCGGCCGTCTTCCAGCCCTTGGCCTTCCAGCCGCGGATCCATTCGGTGATGCCCTTGCGCACGTACTCGCTGTCCAGGTAGAGCTGGATCCGACACGGGCGCCTGAGAGCCTTGAGCGCCTCGATGACGGCCGTCAGCTCCATGCGGTTGTTGGTGGTCTCTCGCTCGCCACCCCAGAGCTCCTTTTCGTGCACCCCGCTGCGCAGGTAGACACCCCATCCCCCGGGACCCGGGTTGCCCTTGCAGGCACCGTCGGTGTAGATGACCACTTGATCCAAGACCTTGCTCCCACTGTTTCCTCAGGCATCCGGGACCGGCTGCGCCCGCTCGAGCCGGCAGCCAGGCTTCATCGGCGCTGGATCACGGGCACCGACGACCCGCTGAGCGCCTTGCGCGGACGCCACGCCGGCCCGAGCAGGCGCATTCCGCGCACGCGCTTGACCGCCACCACAAAATAGACGGCACCAAAAACCGGCCACCAGCGCGCACCGACCCGGTCCATCCACGACATGCGCTGCAGCCACTTGTCGGTGCGCACGGGTGGACGGTAGAGACCGTAACGGTCCGACTCGACCTCGAAGCTGAGCAGCCGCAACCAGTCGCGCAGCCGCCAGGGTCCGATGAACTGGCCGACCTCGGGCAGGAACGGCGTCGCGATGCCGAATGCCCCGAGCCCCAGTCCGCTGGCCAGGCGCGAACGCCCCTGCCGCCAGCCCCACAGGCTCACCGGATTGAACGACGCAATGACGACGCGCCCCTCGGGCACCAGCACCCGCTCGACCTCGCGCAGGACCTGGTGCGGGTCTGCGCTGAGCTCCAGCGTGTGCGGCAAAACCACCAGATCGAGGCTGCCGGAGGAGAACGGCAGGGCCGCCGCATCCGCCAGCAGATGCACCTGCTGCCGGGCCTGGATCAGGGGCAGCGCACCGCCCGGCGGCCTGGCATCGACACCGAACTCTTCGGGCAAGGACAGCCATCGGTGGGGCATCCGGTTGGACTGCAGCGTGGCCAGTTCAGGCAATCCCAGCTGAAGGGCATTGAAGCCGAAAAGGTCGGCCACCGCGAGGTCGAACTGGGCCTGCTCCCAGGCCAGCAGGTATTGGCCCGGCGATGTGGCCAGCCAGTCACCGAGGCCTATAATTTGATTGGCCATGGCTGGTCCTGAACCGGCGTGGCAAAGGAAGGCAATCGACCCCGCATGCGTGTTGTTTTCCGTGTCATTGACCGAACTCTACACGCCCTCCGTTTCCGCCTGCCCGCATGGTCCTTCATCCGCTGCCCGCGTTTGCCGACAATTACATCTGGTGCCTGCACAACGGGGAGGAAGCGCTGGTGGTCGATCCGGGAGAAGACCGGGGCGTGCTCGACTGGCTCGGCCGCGAGGGCCTGTCGCTGCGGACCATCCTCATCACCCATCACCATCCGGACCACACCGCAGGTGTGGCCGCCCTGCGAGAAGCGACGGGTGCCGAGGTGATCGGCCCGGCCCGTGAGGTCCTGCCGGAGCCGGTCAGGCGTGTCGCCGGAGGCGACAGGGTGCAGGCCCTGGGCCAGGATTTCGAGGTGATCGACGTTCCCGGCCATACCGCCGGCCACATCGCCTATTTCCTGCCTGCGTCCGCAGGCGCACCGCCGCTGCTCTTCTGTGGAGACACCCTGTTCTCGGGCGGTTGCGGCCGCCTGTTCGAAGGCACGCCGCACCAGATGCTCGCTTCCCTGCGGCGCCTGGCTTCGCTGCCGGACGACACGCAGGTCTGCTGCACCCACGAATACACCCTGGCCAACCTCGCATTTGCCCGGGCGGTCGAGCCCGACAATCCGGATCTCGCCGAATACCTGGTGCACTGCCGGGAACTGCGCGAACGAAACTTTCCGACACTGCCCAGCTCCATCGGGCTGGAAAAACGTGTCAACCCTTTTCTCCGTTCCGCAGAACCCGCCATCGTGCGTGCCGTGGCCGGACACACCGGCGTCGAGCCGGCCGACCCGGTTGCCGCCTTTGCGGCCCTGCGCGAATGGAAGAACGTGTACCGATGAATCCCCTGCGTGCCCCGGGCCGCCGGCCCCATGCCGCCGGCCACCGTGTCATCTTCTGCGTCATCGCCTTGCTTGCGCTCCTGCTGTCCGGTTGTGCCACGGTCCCGGCCGGCGGACCGGACGCCACCCCGCCGGGCACAGCCCCGGCCGTGCAAGCCCCGGCATCTGCAGCGGAACGTCCAGCCGCGTCGCGGGTGCCCCAGGTCTTCCAGGGCCCCCTGAGCGAAATCGTGACCGTCAGGGGCGAAGCGTCCGAGGTCGTGCCGCTGGCCGCCCCCGCCGATCTGTGGGACCGCATCCGCCGCGGCCTGCGCATGCAGGACCTGGACACAACGCTGGTTCGTGACCAGGAACGCTGGTATGCCGGCCGGCCGGAATACCTTGTCCGGATGAAGGAGCGTTCACGCAAGTACCTCTTCCACATCGTCGAGGAAGTCGAACGCCGGGACCTGCCGATGGAACTGGCCTTGCTGCCCTTCATCGAAAGCGCCTTCAACCCGCAGGCTGTCTCCAGGGTGAAGGCTGCAGGCATGTGGCAGTTCATGCCCGCCACCGGGCAGTCCTTCGACCTGAAGCAGAACGCATTCCGCGACGACCGGCGGGACGTTCTGGCTTCGACCCGTGCCGCGCTGGATTACCTGGAACAGCTGCATGCCCGATTCGGTGACTGGCACCTGGCCCTCGCGGCCTACAACTGGGGCCAGGGCAATGTCAACCGCGCCATCACCCGCAACCAGCGCGAGGGCTTGCCCACCGGCTACACCGACCTGACCATGCCCCGGGAGACACGCCAGTACGTGCCCAAGCTGCAGGCCGTGGAGAACATCATCGCGCACCCGGAGCGCTTCGGTGTGGAGCTGCCCCTGATCGGCAACCACCCGTTCTTCGACACCATCACCATCGAGCGCGACATGGATGTGGCCCTGATCGCCCGCCTTGCCGAGGTCGACGAGGCAGATTTCCGCTCGCTCAACCCTTCGCTGATCCGACCGGTCGTGATGGCCGCCGCCACACCCAACATCCTGCTGCCGTGGGACAACGCCGCGATCTTCGAGCGCAACCTCCGCAGCCACGAGGGACCTCTGGCCTCCTGGACAGCGTGGGTCGTGCCAAGCACCATGAGTGCGGCACAGGCAGCCAAGCGTGTCGGCATGACCGAGACGCAACTCAGGAAGGTGAACGGAATACCGCCGCGCATGATGGTGCGCGCCGGCTCCAGCCTGATCGTGCCCCGCAACGATCAGCGCAGCGGCGACGTGCCGGAACATGTGGCGGACACCGGGCGCCTGGCCCTGCAACCCGAAGGAAAACCGCTGCGCCGGGTTCGGCTCAAGGCAAGGCAGGGCGATACGGTGGCGGTCTTTGCGCGCCGGCACGGTGTCAGCCCGGTCAGCGTGGCGCAATGGAACGGTCTGGGCGTGAACGCCAGGCTCAGGTCGGGCCAGCTCCTGACCCTCATGCTGCCGCCCAAGAAGGCCCAGAAGCCTGCAGCGCGGACCAAGGCGCCGGTCAAGCGGGCGGTGGCACAGAAGCAGCCGCCCCGCTCCGCCCCCGCAGCGTCGAAGAGCAAGCCGCCCGTGCGCCCGTGAGCGGCCGGCGACTCAGGCCCTGAAACGCTGCTTGGCGCGCAGGGCGAGCTCGTTGGTGTAGGTGCGTTCGAGCGGCACCCGCTGAAGCAGGCCGGAGTCGTCGAACTGGGCCATCACCCTTGCCGCCACCAGCGGACCGCGCTGCGGCATCAGCCCATCGGGTGTCCAGGCCTCGCGGGCGCGCGCAAAGGCCGCCAAGTACAGGGCCCTGTCCCCGCGGAAGTAAGGTTCCGGCACCACCTTGATGATGTCCGACGGACCGGCCGTCTGCAGCCATTTGAGGGCCAGCACCATGGCATCGACCAGGGCCTGGCAGATGCCGGGCTGGGTCCTGGCAAATTCCTCGGACACACACAGGCAGCCGGCCGGCATGGGGCCACCGAACACCTCGTCGCTGCCGCGGGGAGTCCGGGTATCCGCCACCACCCTCAGTCCGCCCTCCTGCTCCAGTTTTGTCATGAGCGGATCGGTATGGCACAACGCATCGACCGTGCCCGACCTGAAGGCCCGCGCGGCATCCGCGTGATCGGGCAGTGCGACAAACTGCACCTCCTGGGCCGACTGGATGCCCGATCGCGCCAGCAGAAGCCGCGTCATGCGGTGCGGACCGGACCCGGGGGCCGGGATGGCCACACGGCGGCCGCGCAGGTCACGCCAGTCCCGGAAGTGCCCCAGCGTTCGCGTGGACACGCCCAGCACCAGCTGGGGAGCCCGGCCCTGCAGGACGATCGACTGGACACGGTGCCCGCGGGCATGCAGGGCGATCGCTGCGCTGTAGGGCACCGACATCGCCTGCGCGGCCCCGGACAGCAGCAGCTGGGAAGCCTGGTCCGGATCGGCCGTCTCCCGCCACTGGACATCAAGGCCCTGGGCAGCGAAATAACCCAGACGCATCGCCACCGTCAGGGGCAGGTAGCAGAAAGCCCGGGGATCCTCGACGGCGATCACCACGCGCGAACGGGTCCGGCCCTCGCCATCGGGGGCCTGCCCGAACGCACCGGCAGCCACCATGCTGCCTGCGAACGCCGAACCCGCGGCCAGCCACGCACGCCGACTCCACATCTTCCCGTCCTTCCTGCTCTTGCCGTTCTCGGACGCGTCGGGCCTGCACGCAAGCGACACCGGCACGTCATGCGGACAGCGTAGGGGAATGCGGACACCTGCGCATCGGGTCGACTCCCGAGCGGGTTTTCACCGACCCGAACGGGTCAGCGGCGGTCGACGAGGGCGTGGGCAATGGTGCCCAGATCGACGTACTCGAGCTCGCTGCCCACCGGCACGCCACGGGCCAGTCGGGTCACCTGGATGCCGCGCGCCTTGAGGGCCTGCGAGATCACATGGGCCGTGGACTCGCCTTCTGCGGTGAAGCCGGTGGCCAGGATCACCTCCCGCACCGGACCGGCTGTCGAACCCCCGGCCTCGTCGATGCGATCGAGCAGTTGCCGCAGACCGATGTCCTGCGGACCTATGCCGTCAAGCGGGCTGATCTTTCCCATCAGCACGAAGTACAGGCCCCGGTAGGCGCCGGTGCGCTCCAGCGCGGCCTGGTCGGCTGGGGACTCCACCACACAGAGCTGGGCATGGTCGCGTTGCGGGTCCAGGCAGGTCGGACAAACCTCCTGCTCGGTGAAGGTGTGACACATCCTGCAGTGGCGCACCGAGGCGACGGCCTGCTCCAGTGCCCTGGCCAGCTGCAGTGCCCCGGGACGATCGTGCTGGAGAAGGTGGTAGGCCATGCGCTGCGCCGAGCGCACACCCACCCCCGGCAGGCGCCGAAGCGACTGCACCAGCCACTCGAGGGAGACCTGGTCGGCCATGTGTCGTCACACCCCTGCACTGCCCCCGTGACAGGGCAGGCCGCCGGTCAGAAGGGGAACTTCATGCCGCCAGGCATGCCAGGCATGCCTGGCATGCCGGCCGTGAGCTTGCCCATCTTTTCCTGGGTGGTCTCTTCCGCCTTGCGCACCGCGGCGTTGAAGGCGGCAGCCACCAGGTCTTCGAGCATGTCCTTGTCGTCGGCGAGCAGGCTGGGGTCGATGGTGACGCGCCTGACGTCGTGCTTGCAGGTCATCAGGACCTTGACCAGACCGGCGCCTGACTCGCCGGTCACCTCGATGCCGGCGAGCTCGTCCTGGGCCTTCTTGAGGTTGTCCTGCATCGCCTGGGCCTGCTTCATCAGGCCGGCCAGTTGTCCTTTGTTGAACATGGTGTTCCTTCTCTTGGGAGTTCGAAAGTCGGGAGGGCGGATGGGCGCCGCTCAGTCATCCACAGGTCGCAGGGTGCCGGGCACGATTTTGCCGCCAAAATCCCGCATCATTGCTTGCACGAAATCGTCGGCCAGGATCAGCCGTTCGGCCTCGTCCTGGCGGCGGCGGGCATCGGCTGCGGCCCGCAGGGCAGGTGAATCGGTGACCGGTCCGCTGCGCAGCACCAGTTGCACCTCGTGCCCCAGACCCGCCAGCGCGGCCTGCAAGCGTTCGCGTGCCTGGCCCTGGCCGAGCGACTCGCGCTGGATCTGCAGGGTCCATGACCCTTGCTCGCGCGACACCAGTTGCGACTGCAGGGCCAGCTCCCGCACCAGGGCCGTGATCGCTTCGCCCCGGATCAGCGCCTGGACCGTGTCGTTCCAGAAGCTGCCCTCCTCCGTCATCCGCAGTTCGGCATGGCGATGACCGGAACCTGCCGGGTCGCGCTCGCTGCGGGCAGGCGCAGGCTGCTCCCGCACCGGAATGGTCAGGACCGAGGCCATGTCCAGCACCCGTTCCTGCCGAACCGGCGCGGCGGGCATGGGCGCCTCTTCGTGCCAGGGCGGAGGCGAACCCAGGTCGGCATCGGTGGCATCCGCTGATGTGCCCGGCTCCTGCGGCCGCGGCGCCGCCGGGGCCGTGCCCGACGGCGGCGGCAAGGACTCAGGGGCGGATTTCAGCGTTTTTTTTTCCGCCCCGCCGGTGTCCGGCTTGAACGCCAGCAGCCGAAGCAGGACCATGGTCAGCCCGGCGTATTCGTCGGGGGCCAGCCCCAGTTCGGCCCTGCCGTGCAGGCACAGGCTGTACAGCAGCTGTGTCTCGTCGGCCGGCATCCGGCCGGCCAGGTCGGCCAGCCGCTGCTCGTCCGGGTCATGCGAGGCCACAGGCCGGGCCACGGCCTGCATCACGGCCATGCGCTGCAGCAGGCCGGTCATGTCCTCCAGCGTCGAACTGGCACTCAACCCGTGCAGGCGCAGGGTCTCCACCGTGCTGACGACCGTTGCCCCGTCTCCCTCGGCCAGGGCGGCGATCAGGGCGAAGACATGGCTTCGGTCGACAGCGCCCAGCATCTGTCGCACCGCGGGCTCCAGCAGCTGCCCGCCGCCAAAGGCGATGGCCTGGTCGGTCAGCGACAGGGCATCGCGCATGGAGCCCCGGGCGGCCCGCGCGATCAGACGCAGCGCAGCCGCATCGGCCTCGACGGACTCGGCCAGCAGCACGCGAGCAAGGTGCTCCTGCACGGTCTCGGGCACCATGGGGCGCAGGTTGAACTGCAGGCAGCGCGACAGCACGGTGACCGGCACCTTCTGCGGGTCGGTCGTGGCGAGCACGAACTTGAGGTACTCGGGCGGCTCTTCCAGCGTCTTGAGCATGGCGTTGAACGCCGTGCTGCTGAGCATGTGCACCTCGTCGATCATGAAGACCTTGAAGCGCCCCTGCACCGGCTTGTACACGGCCTGCTCCAGCAGCGACTGCACCTCTTCGACCCCGCGGTTGGAGGCGGCGTCCAGTTCGGTGTAGTCGACGAAGCGGCCGGCATCGATGTCGCGGCAGGCCTCGCAGACACCACAGGGCTCGGCGGTGATGCCGCCCTGCCCGTCGGGGCCGACGCAGTTGAGCGACTTGGCCAGGACACGCGCCACGGTCGTCTTGCCCACCCCGCGGGTGCCGGTGAACAGGTAGGCATGGTGCAGCCGCTGGCTTGCCAGCGCGTTGGTCAGCGCCTGAACCACATGGGACTGGCCCACCATCTCGGCAAAGTTGCGCGGACGGTATTTGCGGGCCAGGACAACGTAGGACATGCTGCGGATTCTAAGCGGCACACCGCCGCAGAGGCCCCTGCACGCCGCTGCCGTCAATGACCTACAATCGAAAGCGACGGGCCTTCCCGCATGGTGAATCGGCCAACCGGGTCAGGTGGGGAACCAAGCAGCCCTAACCGCTTAGCCAGTGCCGGGGTCAAGGCTCGTCACCCCCATTCAAATACGCCCCGCGGGGTCATTGACGGCCTGCTGCCGTCTTCCCGTCCAGATAGCGGATCACACCCTGGGCGGCAGCCCGTCCGGTGGCCATGCAGGCCGTCAGCAGATAGCCTCCCGTGGGCGCCTCCCAGTCGAGCATTTCCCCGGCGCAGAACACCCCGGGCAAGGCCTCGCACATCAGGTCCTGGTTCACGGCCTCGAACAGCACGCCTCCGGCGCTGCTGATGGCCTCGTCGATGGGCCTGGCGGCCACGAGCCTCAGCGGCAGCGACTTGATGCTGCGGGCCAGGCGCTCGGCGTCGGCCATGCCGTCCTTGCCCAGCACCTCGTACAGCAGGGCGGTCTTGATCCCGTCGAGTCCCAGACGGCTGCGCAGGTGGCTGCTCAGGGACCGCGAACCACGCGGATGCAGCACCTCCTCACGCACCCGATGCGGATCGTGGTCGGGCAGCAGGTCCAGCCACAGGGTGGCATGACCGGTGCGGATGATCTCGTCGCGCAGCAGGGCCGACGCCGCGTAGATCAGGCTGCCCTCCACGCCTGTGGCCGTGGCCACGAACTCGCCGCGCCGGCTGAAGCGCCGGCCATCGGATGCCTCGCAGGAGACGGCCACGGTCTTGAACGGCTGGCCCGCGTGGCGCCCGGCGAAGTGCCCGCTCCAGCCGCCGGCCCGCGGTGCCACCGCACGGACGGGCGAGACCTCGTGCCCCTGCGGCACGCTTGCCGGGGACGCGACGTCGAATCCGCAGTTGGCAGGCAGCAGGGGCGCCACGGCCACGCCCCGCGCGGCCAGCAACGGCACCCAGGCGCCATTGGAGCCGAGCCTGGCCCAGCTTCCACCTCCCAGGGCAAGAACGACAGCCCGAGCCCTGACGCCCACGGTGCCGCCGGGCGTGTCGAAACACAGCACATCGCCACCGTCGCGCCAGCCTGACCAGCGGTGCCGCATGTGAAACCGCACCGCAACCCCGCCCGCATCAGGCTGCCGCAGCCGGTGCAGCCATGCCCGCAACAGGGGGGCGGCCTTCATGTCGGTGGGAAACACGCGACCCGATGTGCCGACGAAGGTGTCGACACCCAGACTGGCGGCCCACTGCCGGACCCTGTCCGCGCCAAAGTCCTTCAGCAGCCGCTCGATCTGTCCGCGACGCGCACCGTAGCGCTGCGCGAAGCGGTCGGCCGACTCGGAATGCGTGAGGTTGAGGCCGCCCCGCCCGGCCAGCAGGAACTTGCGCCCCACTGAAGGCATGGCATCGAAAAGATGGACCTCCAGACCCGCCTGGCTCATGACCTCGGCGGCCATCAGGCCCGCGGGACCGCCCCCGACCACGACCACGTCCGGCACCGGTGCGCCTTCGGCGACGAACGGGTGAGGATGCGGCGCGGGCAGGTGGCCAAGGGTGGCGTTCGTCATGCTGGAAGCGTTTCTGTCACAATTGCAGGCAAGGGGCTGCTGCCCCCGCACAGTATGCCGCCTGCGCCAGCGCGCGGTGCCGTCACCCTGTAGCCCACTTCCTGTCAACCTTGCTTTAGGACGAATCATGGCCAGCGACCTGATCAAACACGTATCCGATGCGAGCTTCCAGGCCGACGTGCTGGACGCCCAGGCTCCCGTTCTGGTGGACTTCTGGGCCGAGTGGTGCGGCCCGTGCAAGATGATCGCGCCCATCCTGGACGACGTGGCTTCCGCCTACGACGGCAAGCTGCAGGTCGCGAAGATGAACGTGGACGACAACCGCGACGTGCCGGCCAGGTTCGGCATCCGTGGCATCCCCACCCTGATGCTGTTCAAGGGCGGGCAGCTGGCCGCCACCAAGGTCGGCGCCATGAGCAAGGCCCAGCTGACGGCCTTCATCGACCAGCAGCTGGCCTGAGCGGCGGTGCGGCGGCACCGGACGGCCGGTCCGGGCTGCCTGGCATGGCCACCGCTTTTCCTGTCATAATTTGCTTTCGGGCGGGCCATCAGCGCCCCGCCCCTTCCCCGGCGCCAGGCACGACCCCCGGTCGGGCGCGCCCCCTCCCCCTGTGAACATTGCTGCGACCCGCGGGCCGGGTCCATCGGAGCAGACCCCATGCACCTGAACGAACTCAAGGCACTGCACGTGTCTGAAGTCCTCAAGCAAGCCGAAGCGCTCGAGATCGAGAACACCGGCCGCATGCGCAAGCAGGAACTGATGTTCGCCATCATCAAGAAGCGCGCCAAGGCCGGTGAGCAGGTGAACGCCGATGGCGTGCTGGAGGTCCTGCCCGACGGATTCGGCTTCCTCAGGGCGCCCGACACCAGCTACACGGCCAGCACCGACGACATCTACATCTCGCCCAGCCAGATCCGCCGCTTCAACCTGCACACCGGCGACATGATCGAGGGCGAGGTGCGCATTCCCAA
>SBFS01000054.1 GCA_006227825.1 Burkholderiales bacterium
GAGCGGCGCCCTTACAAGGCGTAGGTCGGCGGTTCGACCCCGTCAGCACCCACCACCATCGAAAAGGCGAACCCGGGTTCGCCTTTTTTTGTTTCCGGCCAGTGCAGTCCCGGTTGCACCAGCCGTTTGTTCGTACCAGGGTTACCAGGCATGTTCGAGTCCATCCGCAATCACAAGAAGTTCCTGCTGGGCTTCCTGATGATTCTCATCGTCCCGTCCTTCGTGCTGTTCGGCGTCGAGGGCTATACCCGCTACAACGAGGCCAGCGAGGCCGTGGCCACGGTGGACGGTGAAAAGATCACCAAGGCCGAGTGGGACCAGGCGCACCAGCAGGAGTCGCAGCGTCTGCGGGAGATGATGCCCACCATCGACTCGCGCCTGCTCGACAGCGACCAGGCCCGCTACGAGACGCTGGAGCGTCTGGTGCGCCAGCGCGTGCTGGCCGTGGCGGCTGACAAGGGCGGGCTCTACACGAGCGACCAGCGCCTGGCACGCGAGCTCCAGGCCAACGAGGTCATTGCCACCCTGCGCCGTCCGGACGGCAGCCTGGACGTCGAGGCCTACCGCCAGCTGCTGGCCCGCCAGGGCCTGTCGCCCGAGATGTTCGAGGCCCAGGTGCGGGCCGAGCTGTCGCAGCAGCAGGTACTGCAGGGCATCGAGGGCACCGGTCTGTCCGCTGCCGCCGTGGCCGATGCCGCGCTCAACGCCTTCTTCGAGCGCCGCGAGGTGCGGGTGCAGCGCCTGGAGGCCGGTGACTTCCGCGACCGCGTCACCCTGTCCGATGCCGACATCGAGGCCTTCTACAGCGCCAACGGGGCCCTTTTCCAGGCGCCCGAGCAGGCCGATGTCGAATACCTCGTCCTCGACAGCGCCTCGATCGAGAAGGGCATCGCGCTCAACGAAGCCGACCTGCGCACCTACTACGAGCAGAACGCGCAGGCGCTGTCGGGGCCCGAAGAGCGCCGCGCCAGCCACATCCTGCTGACCTGGCCGGAAGGCGAGACCGGGCGGGATGCGGTGCGCGAGCGGGCGCGCGACCTGCTGGCCCAGGCGCGGCAAAACCCCGACGGCTTCGCCGACCTGGCGCGCCAGCATTCGCAAGACCCCGGCTCCGGCCCGGCCGGTGGCGACCTTGACTACTTCTCGCGCGGCGCCATGGTCAAGCCCTTCGAGGACGCCGTCTTTGCGCTCGAGAAGGACGCCATCTCCGAGCTCGTGGAGACCGAGTTCGGCGTGCACATCATCCGCCTGACCGACATCCGCAAGCCGCCCCAGCGCAGCTTCGAGTCGCTGCGGGCCGAGCTCGAGACCACCCTGCGCCAGCAGCAGGCCCAGCGCCTGTTTGCCGAGCAGGCCGAGAACTTCAGCAACACGGTGTACGAGCAGTCCGACAGCCTGCAGCCGGCGGCCGAGGCCTTCAAGCTCGAGATCCGGCGCGCCGACGGCGTGCAGCGCGAACCCGCGCCCGGCGCCACCGGGCCGCTGGCCAACGCACGCCTGCTCGAAGCCCTGTTCTCCATCGACGCCATCGAGCGCAAGCGCAACACCGAGGCCATCGAGACCGCGTCGGGCCAGCTGACATCGGCACGCATCGTGAACCACCGCCCGGCGCGCACCCTGCCCCTGGAGGAGGTGCGCGACCAGGTGCGCGAACGCCTGGTGGCGCAGCGCGCAGCCGAGTTGGCCCGGGCCGAAGGCGAGCGGCGCCTGGAGGCCTGGCGCAGCGGCGGACAGCCCGAGTCCCTCGGTCCGGTGCTCACCGTCTCCCGCGAGGCTCCCCAGGGCCTGCCCCCCGCTGTCCTCACCGCCGCCCTGAGTGCCCCGGCCGGGGCGCTGCCCGCGTGGCAGGGTGTCCCGCTCGGCGAAGCCGGCTATGCGGTGGTCAAGGTCGAGAAGGTGCTGCCGCGCCAGCCCAGGACCGAGGCGGCCCTGGCCGAACAGGAGCTGGCCCAGTACAGCCGGCTCTGGTCGGCCGCCGAGGCGCAGGCCTACTACGACACGCTCTACGCGCGCTTCAAGGTGCGCGTCCTGGTGCCGAACCCGTCGGGCTCGGCACCCCCGGCGCGCTGAGCGCCACCCGGGGTGGTCGCCACCCGGAACAGGCTATAATGCAAGGCTTGCGGTGGCTGTAGCTCAGTTGGTAGAGTCCAGGATTGTGATTCCTGTTGTCGTGGGTTCGAGTCCCATCAGCCACCCCAGTCTTCTCCAACCCCTGATGTGCTCCTGAAAGAGGCCTGTCAGGGGTTTTCTGTTTCCGCCTCTCGTGCTTTGCGTGAGGCGCCGTGCATGTCGCAAGGGTGCCGTCGGCCCGGTGCGATGTGCCCGTGTCAGGAGGGTGCGTTCATCCCGGTGCAAGCCGGAAGGCGCCGACCGACTGGACCAGGCGGTCGGCCTGCTCCCTGAGCTGGGTGGCGGCTTGCGATCCCAGATGCACCATCTCCGAGTTCTGGCGTGTTGCTCCGTCGAGCTCCATCACGGCCGAACTGATCTGGCCGATTCCTGAACTCTGCTCGACCGTGGCGGCACTGATCTCGGCTATCAGGGCGGCGACGCGGCGCACCTGGGCGTCGATTTCCTTCATGGTCGTGCCTGCCTCGGCCACCAGCTGTGTGCCGCCTTCGACCTTGTCGACGCTCTCGCCGATGAGCTGCTTGATTTCGCGTGCCGCCGCAGCGCTGCGTGAGGCCAGGGAGCGCACCTCGGTTGCGACCACGGCGAACCCGCGTCCCTGCTCGCCAGCCCGGGCTGCCTCGACCGCGGCGTTGAGCGCCAGTATGTTGGTCTGGAACGCGATGCTGTCGATCACGCCGATGATGTCGGCAATCCTGCGCGAGCTCTGCGCGATCTCGCCCATGGTGGCCACCACCCGCGCCGTGACTTCACCACCCTTTGCCGCCACGGTGGTGGCTTCGCCGGCGAGTTCGGTGGCCTGACGCGCCGTTGCGGCGTTGTTCTGGACCGTCGTGCTGATCTGGTTCATGGAGCTTGCGGTCTGCTGCAGGCTGCCGACCTGGCTCTGGGTCCGGGCGTTGAGGTCCTCGTTGCTTTGCGAGATCTGGGCGCTGGCCTGGGCGACCTGTCGTGCGCCCGACTGAACCGTTCCCACCACCTCCACCAGCTTCTGGTGCATGTTGTGCAGGGCTTCGAAGAGCGGTGCGAACTCGTCCTCGCGGCTGGCCTGAACCCGAACGGTCAGGTCGCCACCGGCAATCGCATGGGCCACGTTGGCGGCCCGGGCAGCCCTTGCGCGGATCATCCAGCCACCAAGGAACGAACTGGCGGCGCCGCCCAGCACCAGCAAGGCAAGCAGGGCGTACAACGCGAACTCGGCTGCGCCCACCCGCACGAACACCGAGTTCATGCCGGTCACCAGCAGCTTCTGCTGATACTCCCTCTGTGCGCCCATCGCCTGGAGCCAGGCATCTCTGACCGGCACAAGAACGTCGGCAAGGTGGGCAAACGCGGCATCACGCCGATCCGCCTGCACGAGGGAGACCACGGTGCCTGCGTGCTGCCAGAAGAGGGCTTTTCGGGCCTTGACCTCGGCGAACAGCACGCGACCTTCGTCGGTCGACAGACTCGCCTCGAATTCCCGCGCCAGATCATCCAGGCGTGCGCCCAGTTGTTCGATCTCCTTCAGGCTGGCCTGGAGTTCTTCGGGCGTTCGCGACAGGATGGCCTGTCGCCCTTGAAGCGAGGCACGGGTGAGTGCCAGCTCCATCTCCGACATTCTCAGCAGCTGGGGTGTGAGGACGTCGGCAGAACGGCGGGCTTCGTACCGCGTCTGGTTGATTTCGCGCAGCGCCCAGGTGGCCAGCAGGGCGCCCAGCACGGCGAATCCACCCAGCAGCAGGCCGAGGCGGGCCGATATGGAAAGACGGTCGAAGATCATGGCGGGTCCTCTCCAATGGGATGCGGACCGGTCAGGCAGGGGATGCTGCTTCCGGATGGCTGGGGTATCGACCCACCGGCGACACACTTGACCAACATCCCTGACGATGCCGGGGTTATCGCGGTTCCTGTCGGCGCCGCAGCGCCCGGCCCCGGCGAGTGCCGTGGGCTTGTCGCAGGCCGGGCAGGAACATCCATGAAAGTGCCATGAAAAAAGCCCGGCCATGTGCCGGGCTTTTTCGTGGGCCTTGCTGGCTCAGTTCACCAGCACCAGCTTGCCCTTGACCGCACGCGAGCCCATGATGGCGTAGGCCTTCTTCAGCTCCGCCATGGGCAGGGTCTGGTCGATGACGGGCTTGATCCGTCCCTGGGCGTACATGCCGGCCAGGGTCTGCATCATCTGGGCGTTGGCCTTGGGTTCGCGGCGCGCGAAGTCGCCCCAGAAGACGCCGACGATGCTGGCGCCCTTGAGCAGGGTCAGGTTCAGCGGGAGGCTGGGGATGGGGCCGCTGGCAAAGCCCACCACCAGGTAGCGCCCGCGCCAGCCGATGGAGCGGAAGGCCGGCTCGGCAAAGGCGCCGCCGACCGGGTCGTAGATGACGTCCGGTCCTTTGCCCTCGGTCAGGCGCTTGATCTCGTCGCGCAGGCCCTGCTCGGGCGTGTGCACGCTGTAGTTGATGGTGGCGTCGGCCCCCTGCTGGCGGCACAGCTCGCACTTCTCGTCGCTGGAGGCCGCGGCAACGACGCGGGCGCCCGCGGCCTTGGCCAGCTGGATGGCGGCGGTGCCCACACCGCCGGCGGCGCCCAGCACCAGCACGGTCTCGCCGGGCTTGAGGGCGGCGCGGTCCATGAGGGCGTGCCACGAGGTGGCGTAGATCATGATGAAGGCCGCCGCGTCCACCGGCGGGAAGCCCGGCGGCAGCGGCATGCACAGGGCCGCGGGCGCCAGCGTGTGGGTGCCGAAGCCACCGGTGCCGCTGAGGCAGGCAACCGGCTGGCCGGGCCGGACGTTCGTCACGCCTTCGCCCACCGCCTCGACCACGCCGGCGTATTCCGAGCCGGGCACGAAGGGCAGGGGGGGCTTCATCTGGTACTTGTTCTGCACGATCAGCAGGTCCGGAAAGTTCAGGCTGGCCGCCTCGATGCGGATCAGCACCTCGCCCGGGCCCGGCGCGGGGGTGGGCAGCTCTTTCCAGGTCAGGGCGTCGACGCCCACGGGGTTCTCGCACAGCCAGGCGTGCATGGTCGGTCTCCTTGTGTCCGGGTCAGGCGGTCATGATAGGCAGCGGGGGCCAGCGGGCCCAGCGGGTTGCCCCCCGTGCATGTCACCCAAGGGACCGGACGGTGCAGCGCGGCGCCGCACGGCGGGAGGTCTGGTGCCGGGCATAGAATCCAGCGCATGAAAATCCTCATCAGCAACGACGACGGGTACCAGGCGCCCGGCATCGTGGCGCTGTACGAAGCGCTCAAGGATCTGGCCGATGTGGAGGTGGTGGCGCCCGAGCACAACAACAGCGCCAAGTCGAACGCCCTGACGCTGCACTCGCCCCTTTACGTGCACCGCGCGGCCAACGGGTTCCGCTATGTCAACGGCACGCCGGCCGACTGCGTGCATATTGCCCTGACGGGCTTGCTGGGCTACCGCCCGGACCTGGTGGTCTCGGGTATCAACAACGGCGCCAACATGGGCGACGACACCATCTATTCCGGCACCGTGGGTGCGGCCATGGAGGGCTACCTGTTCGGCATCCCGGCCATCGCCTTCTCGCAGACGGAAAAGGGCTGGGGTCACCTGGACGCGGCGGCGGCCAAGGCGCGGCAACTGGTGTCGCGGCTGATGCCCTCCCTGGGCGAGGCGGCGCAGCGCGGGCTGCCATGGCTGCTCAACGTGAACATCCCCAACCGCCCGCTGCACGAGCTGCGCGGTTTCAAGGTGGCGCGGCTGGGGCGCCGGCATTCGGCCGAGGCGGTGATCACCCAGGTCAGTCCCCGCGGAGAGACCATGTACTGGATCGGCGGGGCCGGACCGGCGCGCGACGACGCCGACGGCACCGACTTCCATGCCACGACCGAAGGCTATGCCACCATCACCCCGCTGCAGGTGGACCTGACGGACCACGAGCGGCTGCCGTACTGGGCGCCTCTGGCGGCCCAGATGTCGGCGCCGGTCGAAGACCCCGTGGCGACCGGAGACGGTGCATGAAGCGGGATACCCCACCCGCGCAGCGGGCACGGCCGGGCTTTCCGGCGCGGCTGCCCGGCGTGGCTGCGCCGGCTGCGCCTGGCCCGGCGTCCAGGCCGGCCGCGGCCGCGCAGGCGCCATCGGGGGCGGGTGCCGGGCGGGCACCGGTGACCCCCCACGGCACCGGCCTCGATTCGTCGGCCTTCCGCGCGGCCATGGTGCGCCGGCTGCAGGCCCAGGGGCTCGTTCATCCGGGGGTGCTCGCGGCGATGCAGGCGGTCGAACGCCACCGCTTCGTCGACTCGGCCCTGGTCAGCCAGGCCTACGAGGACACCAGCCTGCCGATCGGGCTGGGGCAGACGATTTCCAAGCCCAGCGTGGTGGCCCGCATGGCCGAGCTGCTGTGCGAGGGACGCGAGGGGCTGCTGGGCCGCGTGCTGGAGATCGGCACCGGGTGTGGCTACCAGGCCGCGGTGCTGAGCCACCTGTCACGCGAGGTCTACAGCATCGAGCGGCTGCGCGGCCTGCACGAGAAGGCGCGCGAGAACCTTCGCTGGTTCCGCCTCTCCAACGTGCACCTGCTGTTCGGCGACGGCATGCTGGGCTTCGGGCGCGGGGCGCCCTATGCGGGCATCATCGCGGCCGCCGGCGGCGATGCCTTGCCGCAGGCCTGGCTCGACCAGCTGGCGGTGGGCGGGCGCCTGGTGGCGCCGGCGCGTTCGGCCACCGGACAGCAGCACCTGACGGTGGTCGACAGGACCGCGCAGGGCTGGGTGAGCAGGACGCTCGATGTGGTCAACTTCGTGCCTCTAAAATCGGGTACGGTGTGAGGGCTGCGCTTCCCCGTAAGACGCAGCCTGCGAACCGGTCCACGGCCATGCCCGTGACCGGCTGATTCAATACAGGTGGGAATGCTCATGAAATCTCGTGTTCTCCGGGGCGAAGTGCCCCTCGGGAATCCCCCCGCATCCGGCTGGCGTCCGGCCGTCTGGATCGGTCTGGCTGTAGCGGTGGCCCTGACCGCCGGCTGCACGACGCGGCGTGTCTCGGTGCCGGCACCGGTGGAAGACCGCCTGCCCGCGCGCGGTGCCGAGGTGCCTGCAACCGCGGCCACCACACCGGCCGCGCCTGCCGGCGCCGAGAATGCCGGCAAGCCGGGCTTCTACACGGTCAAGCCGGGCGACACCCTCTACCGCATCGCGCTGGACCATGGCCAGAGCTGGCGCGATGTGCAGGCCTGGAACAACATCGCCAACCCGAGTGCGCTCGAGGTCGGCCAGGTCCTGCGCGTGCAGCCGCCGGCGGACGGCGCGGCGGGCTCCGCCTCGGTGACCGCCGTGGCCACGCCGGGTGTGGTCGCGCGTCCCCTGGGCT
>SBFS01000003.1 GCA_006227825.1 Burkholderiales bacterium
GCCGGCGCCGGCGGCCAGCAGGGCCGGTGCCAGCCGCAGCAGCGCCTGCGCGTCGGGCCAGGCGGCCACGCGCGGCCCCGGCAGGGCACCGAGCCGGTCGCCGTACACCGCAAACACATTGCCGGCCAGCAGGCCGCCCGATGCCGGCCACCAGGGCGCCAGGTAGGCGGCCAGGTGCTCGGGGGCACACAGGCGCGCGGGGGCCAGCGCCCTCCATGCACCGGTCTGGCGGGCATAGGGCGCGACGTAGATCTCGTCCATGCGGGCGTCCAGCATGGCCACCACCACCTCCGGCTCGGGCAGGCCCGCGTCCACCTGCGCGCCACGGGCCTGCTCCGCCAGGGCCAGCAGCGTATCCACCGGGAGCACCGGCCGGCCGGCACCGAAGGCCAGCCCCTGGGCCACGGCACAGGCGGTGCGCAGGCCGGTGAAGGCGCCAGGCCCGCGACCGAACACGATGGCGTCCAGCGAGGCGAGCGTCCAGCCCGACTCGGCCAGCAGGTCCCGCACGTCGGGCAGCAGGTCGGTCGAGGCCTGGGCGCCGCCCGCGCCCGTGCGCTGCCAGACCGGCGCGCCGGGCCGGCCGCTGCCCAGGGCCACGCTCAGGCGATCGGTGCTGGTCTCGATGGCCAGAAAGCGGGCGTCGTCCGGCTGGGCGGTCGCCGTCTGCGGCAGGGGGTGGGTCATGGACCGATTATCGGCCAGCCCACCCCGCCCCGTCCGGGGCGGACCCTTGCCCCCGCCCGGCCCGGGGACCCGGCCTCGTGGCCATAATGCAAGCCATCATGTCGACGCTGCATTCGCGCTCACCACCCCGGGCTGGCGCCCGCTGGCGCGGATGGCTGGCCGCGTTCGCCGGTGCCGCGGCGCTGGTGCTGCCCGGTTGCGCCCTGTCGGCCGTCGACACCCTGCCCAAGCCGGTGCGCACGGCGCTGAACAAGGCCGGCCTGCCTTCCGGCGCCCTGTCGGCCCTGGTGGTGGCGGCCGACGGGCCGGCCCGCGAGCGCCTGCGGCACCGCGCCGACGCCGAAGTGAACCCGGCCTCGGTCATGAAGCTGGTCACCACCTACGCGGCGCTCGACCTGCTGGGCCCCGAACACACCTGGACGACCGAATTCCGCACCGACGGCGAGGTCGCCGGCGGGGTGCTGCGGGGCAACCTCTATGTACGCGGCGGCGGCGACCCCAAGCTGGTGCTCGAACGCCTGCAGGAGACGTTCATGCGCCTGCAGGACCTCGGGGTGCGGGTCATCCTGGGCGACATGGTGCTGGACCACAGCGCCTTCGAGCTGCCGCCCCACGACCCCGGCGCCTTCGACGGCGAGTCCCTTCGCCCCTACAACACGGCACCGGATGCCCTGCTGGTCAACTTCAAGTCGGTCATCCTGCACTTCACCCCGGACGCCGCGGCCGGGGTCGCCTGGGTGCGCAGCGAGCCGCCGATGGAGGGCCTGGCCATCGACGCCAGCGTGCCGCTCTCGCGCAGCGCCTGCGGCGACTGGCGCGCGGCCCTGCAGGCCCGCTTCGACGATGCCGACCGCATCCGCTTCGAGGGCCGCTATCCGCGCGGCTGCGGCGAGCGGGAGTGGCCGGTGGCCTACCAGGACCCGGGCAGCTACGCCGCGCGGGCCATGGAGGGCATGTGGCGCGCCACCGGCGGCGCCATCACCGGCCGGGTGCGCGAGGGCCTGACGCCACCGGGCACCCGCCTGGTCCACGAGGCCCAGTCCCTGCCGCTGTCGGACATCATCGCCGACGTCAACCAGTGGAGCAACAACGTGATGGCCCAGCAGGTCTTCCTGACGCTGGGCCGCCTGAACCTGCCACCGGCCATGACCGAAGGCCGGCTGTCGGACCGGCTGGCCCCGGAGCGCACCGCGCGCTTCGACAACGCCCGCGAGGTGGTGACCCGGTGGTGGCGGCGCACCCTGGGAACCCGGCACCCGCCGCCGGTGATGGACAACGGCGCCGGGCTCTCGCGCATCGAGCGCATCACGCCGGACGCGCTGGGCGCCCTGCTGCGGCATGCCGCCGCACACCCGCGCGGCGAGCAGTTCGTGCAGTCGCTGTCGCTGGCCGGTGTCAGCGGCACCGCCGCCCGCTATGCCCGCGCCCCCGGCAGCCAGGCCCGGGGCAACGCGTGGCTCAAGACCGGCACGCTGCGCGACGTCATCGGCGTGGCCGGCTACGTGCAGGCTGCCAACGGCACCCGCTATGCGGTCGTGGCCCTGGTCAACCACGAGCAGGCCCCGGCGGCCCGGCCCGCCATCGACGCCCTGATCGAATGGGTGGCCACCCTGCCCGACTGAGGCACTCCCCGCCGGGCTCACTCGGGCCGCGGTCCCTCAGTGTTTCCCCTCTGCGCACCCGAGACAAAACCATCGAGAATGAAAATAGAACGATCGTTCTATTCCAACCAACACGGAGACTTTCCATGAAATGGCGCTTGACACTGATCGGGATTGCGGCGGGCCTGGCCCTGGCGGGTTGCGGTGGGGGTGACCCC
>SBFS01000283.1 GCA_006227825.1 Burkholderiales bacterium
TAGAAGGCGCCACCCAGGAAGGTCAGTGGCGTGATGACCAGCAGCGGCACGATCTGCAGCTTCTGGAAGTTGTCGGCCCACAGGCCGATGATGAAACCGAACAGGCAGAAGGTGACCGCGGTGAGCACCAGCAGGCCCGCCAGCCACACCGGATGCGCGACCTGGTAGGGAACGAACAGGCGCGCCGTCAGCAGGATCAGGCAGCTCAGGATCAGGCTCTTGGTGGCCGCCGCGCCGACATAGCCCATCAGCACTTCCACCCAGTTGACCGGCGCGCTCAGCAGCTCGTAGATGGTGCCCGACCATTTGGGCATGTAGATGCCGAAGGCCGCGTTGGAAATGCTCTCGGACAGCAGCGACAGCATCAGCAGGCCGGGGATGATGTAGGCCCCGTAGCTCACGCCGCCGATGTCGCCCATGCGCGAGCCGATGGCCGAGCCGAAGACGATGAAGTACAGGGAGGTGGTGAGCACCGGCGCGATGATGCTCTGCGCCCAGGTGCGCATGGCGCGGTTCATCTCGAAGCGGTAGATGGCGCGTATGCCGTGCAGGTTCAGGCTCATGCTCCGGCCTCCGCAGCGGGGACCGCCTTCTCCCTGATGAGGCTGACGAAGATCTCCTCCAGCGAGCTTTCGCTGGAGCGCAGGTCGCGGAAATGGATGCCCTGGGCGCCCAGAGCCGAGAGCAGGTCGGCGATGCCGGTGTCGTCCTTCTGCGCGTCGAAGGTGTAGGTCAGGGTCAGGCCATCGGGCGAGAGGCTCAGCGGCCAGCGCGCGAGCGCCCCGGGCACGGCGGGCAGCGGGTGCGTCAGCGACAGCGCCAGCTCCTTGCGGCCGAGCTTTCGCATCAGGGTGGTCTTGTCCTCCACCACGATCAGCTCGCCCTGGCGGATGACGCCGATGCGGTCGGCCATGTCCTCGGCCTCCTCGATGTAATGGGTGGTCAGGATGATGGTCGTGCCGGCGTCACGCAGCTCGCGCACCAGGCGCCACATGTCGTGGCGCAGTTCGACGTCCACGCCCGCGCTGGGTTCGTCGAGGAACAGGATCTTCGGTTCGTGCGACAGCGCCTTGGCAATCAGCACGCGCCGCTTCATGCCGCCCGAGAGCTGCAGCATCCGGTTGTCCCTCTTGTCCCAGAGCGAGAGGTCGCGCAGGACCTTCTCGATGTAGGCCGGGTTGGCCGGCTTGCCGAAGAGGCCGCGGCTGAAGCTGACGGTGGCCCAGACGGTCTCGAACGAGTCGGTGTGCAGCTCCTGGGGCACCAGGCCGATCAGGGCGCGTGCCTGGCGGTAGTCGCGCAGGATGTCGTGGCCGTCGGCGAGCACGGTACCGGTGGTCGCATTGGCCATGCCGCAGACGATGCTGATGAGGGTGGTCTTGCCGGCGCCGTTGGGACCGAGCAGGGCGAAGATCTCGCCGCGGCGGATGTCCAGGTTCACTCGCCTGAGCGCCTGGAAGCCGCCGGCGTAGGTCTTGCCCAGGTCGCGGATGCGCAGGATGACGTCGGGTTGGTCGGACATGGCGCTATTGTCCCGCCTCCGCGACGGGCGTGCCTGCTCAGGCCTTTTCCGGGCGGTGGGCGGCCTTGGCCTGGGCCAGCATGCGCTCGAACATGTCCAGCAGCTGGTGGTATTCGTCCTCGCTCAGGCAGCTTGTCAGCGCCCGGTTGCGCCGCTCCACCAGCACCATCACCTTGCGCCAGAGCGTCCTGCCCCGGGGTGTGAGGACCAGGAAGACGCTGCGGCCGTCCAGCGGGCTGGCCACCTTCTGCACCAGGCCCTTGTCGACCAGCGACTGCGCCGCCCGGCTGGCCTGGCCCTTGTCCAGGTTGGCCTCGAAGGCGAGCTGGTTCACCGTCAGCTGCGGGAACGAACCGATGGAGGAGAGCGTGCGCGCCTCGGACAGGCCCAGGCCCACCTCGGCCAGGTAGACAGCGTGGGTGGCCATGTCGTTGAGCTTGGCCAGCGTGTTGAGCCGGTAGGTGAAGAACCTTTCCAGGGCGGGAGGGGAAGGGCAGCGCTCGCTCATGGCGACATTGTCGGTCAGGCCGGCCCGGCCCGGATGACCGCTGGTCGAACTGGTTGCGTGCGCAACTAAAATGGCGCACAATGCGGCACCCGCACTTCCGAAAAACCCCGAGACAGTCCCCATGCACCAGCCGACGACGCAGCCCAGGCCGTCGATCTACTACCCCTACCGTGTGTTCCAGCCCTGGCTGCCGTCGCAGCACGGGGCGCAGCCGCGCCAGAGGGTCGTCATCGTCGGCGCCGGTCCGGCGGGCATGGTCACCGCGCTGGAGCTGGCGCGGCATGGCGTGGCCAGCGTGTTGCTCAGCGCCGAGCTGCAGTTCTCGCAGGGCAGCCGGGCCATCGTCTTCACCCGCCGGTCCATGGAAATCCTTCAGCAGGTGGGTGTGGCCCATCGCATGACCGCAGGCGGTCTGCCCTGGCGCTTCGGCAACTCGTACTACCGCGGCCAGCGCGTCTTCCGAATGGAGGCGCCGCACGACGATGACGACCGCTTCTTTCCCATGCTCAACGTGCAGCAGCAGTACCTGGAGGAATACCTGCACGAGGCCTGTGCGGCCAGCCCGCTGGTCGAGGTCCGCTGGGGCAACAAGGTCGTCAGTGTGAGCCAGCGCGAGGGCCATGCCGATGTACAGGTGGACACACCCCATGGCGAGTACACCCTCGAGAGCGACTGGGTGGTGGATGCCTCCGGTGGCCGCTCGGCCATCCGCGCGGCCACCGGCCTGCAGATGGAGGGCGCGTCCTACGAGGGCTTCTTCGTCATCGCCGACATCCGCATCGACCTGCCACTGCCGACCGAACGCCTGGCCTTCTTCGACCCCGACTGGAACCCGGGCAACACCATCCTGATGCACCGCGAGCCGCACGGCATCTGGCGAGTGGACTACCAGCTGCCCGAGGGCGAGACGCCCGAAGAGGCCTTGCGCCCCGAGTCGCTCCGGGCCCGCATCGACGCGCAGCTGGCCATGATCGGCCACGCCGGTACGCCATGGGAGATGGACTGGAGTTCGGTGTATTCGGCGCGCACGCTCACGCTGCCCGATTTCGTCCATGGCCGCGTCATCTTCACCGGCGATGCAGCGCACCTGCTGCCCATCTTCGGCGTGCGCGGGGCCAACACCGCCTTCCAGGATGCGCAGTCGCTGGGCTGGCACCTGGCCCATGTGGTCAAGGGCCTGGCGGGCCCGAGGCTGCTGGCCAGCCACAGCGCCGAGCGGGTCGGGGCGGCGCGCGAGATCATTGCCGAGTCGGGCAAGAGCGTGCGCTTCATGACGCCGCCCACCCGGGGCTTCCGGCTGCTGCGCGACGCGGTGCTGTCGCTGTCGCTGCAGCACGGGTTCGTGCGTCCGCTCTTTCACTGGCGCACCTCGCGTCCGCACGAATACACCCGTTCGGTGCTCAACAGCCCGGGCGACGACAACGCGCTGTTCACCGATGGTCCCGCCCACGGCGCGCCGCCACGCAACATCCGGCTGGCGGCGGACGACCACCTGCTCGACCACCTGGGCGGCGGTTTCGATCTGCTGTATTTCACCGAAGGCGATGCGGTGCCCGAAGCGATCCTGGGGGTGGTGCGCCAGGCGCGCGCCCGCGGCGTGGCACTGCGCGTGAGCGCTGTCGGCCATGCCGGACCGGTGGCCGGCGCCGACCAGAGCTTTGCCGACGCCGACGGTCACTTCCGGGCCCGCTACGGGGTGCGTGCCAGCGGCGCGGCCTATCTTCTGCGACCCGACCAGCACGTCTGCGCCCGCTGGATCACGCTGGACGACCACCGCCTGCAGGCCGCACTGGACGCGGCGCTGCCCCAGTGACAGGCAATTGCCCGGAGACACCCGCGATGACTGACCACACGACACTTCCCATCGAAGGCCTGGAAGCCGTCTACGACGCGCTCGCCCAGGCCATCGACCAGGCCGGCCCGGACAAGGCCGAGCTGTTCCTGGTCAAGCTGGCCCTGCTCAACGCCCAGGCACTGGCGGACGCCGGGCTTTTCCAGCACCATGTGCAGGCCGCCCTGCAGGACCTCTGACCCCACCGATCCACCCAAGGAGCCATCATGAAAATCGAGCGCATTCACCACGTCGCCTACCGCTGCAAGGACGCCAAGGAAACCGTCGAGTGGTACGTCAGGCACCTGAACATGGACTTCGTGCTGGCCATCGCCGAAGACCAGGTGCCCTCCACCAAGGCACCCGACCCCTACATGCACGTGTTCCTGGATGCGGGGCAGGGCAACGTGCTGGCGTTCTTCGAGCTGCCCAACTCGCCCGCGATGGGGCGCGACACCAACACGCCCGAATGGGTGCAGCACATCGCGTTCAAGCTGGGCAGCATGGACGACCTGCTGGCCACCAAGGACCGCCTGCAGGCCGCCGGCATCGACGTCGTCGGCCCGACCGACCACACCATCTTCAAGAGCATCTATTTCTTCGATCCGAACGGCCATCGGCTGGAACTGTGCGCCGACGTGGGCACGCCCCAGATGCACAAGGACCTGGACGAAGTGAAGTGGGACATGCTCAACGAATGGGCGCAGACCAAGCGCGCACCCAAGCACGCGGCCTGGATGCACGACAAGGAATTCAGGGCCCTGGACTGAGATTCACCCGAGATGACGATGCTCAACGAAACCCATGACCCGGCGCTGCGCAGCTGGGTCGCGTCGGCCAACTCGGCCGGCACCGACTTTCCGATCCAGAACCTGCCGTTTGCGAGCTTTCGCCGCCAGGGCAGTGACGAGGCCTTCCGAGGCGGTGTGGCCATCGGTGACCAGATCCTCGACCTGGCCGCCGTCGCCCGGACCGGCATGTTCAGCGGCGATGCGGGCCAGGCCGTGCAGGCTGGCGCCCAGCCCCGGCTCAATGACCTGATGGCGCAGGGCGCGCCCGTGTGGAGCGCCCTGCGCCTGGCGCTCTCGCGTGCCCTGCGGGAAGGCGCGGCCGAACAGGCGGCGCTGAAGGACTGCCTGGTGCCGCAGGCGCAGGCCGAATACGGCGTACCCGCCCGCATCGGCGACTACACCGACTTCTACACCTCGGTCCACCACGCCACCAACATCGGCAGGCTGTTCCGCCCGGACAACCCGCTGCTGCCCAACTACAAGTGGGTTCCCATCGGCTACCACGGCCGGGCCTCCAGCATCGGTGTCTCGGGCCAGCGGTTTCGCCGGCCGGTGGGCCAGACCATGCCGCCGGGCGCGACACAGCCCTCGTTCGGCCCCTGCAAGCGGCTGGACATCGAACTGGAGCTGGGCATCTTTGTCGGCACCGGCAACGAGCCGGGTGATCCGGTCAGCATGGCGCAGGCCGAAGACCACGTGTTCGGCATCTGCCTGCTCAACGACTGGTCGGCACGCGACATCCAGGCCTGGGAATACCAGCCGCTGGGCCCCTTCCTGTCCAAGAACTTCGCCACCACCATCTCGCCGTGGATCGTGACGCTGGAGGCGCTGGCACCGTATCGCGTGGCCTTCGAGCGCCCGGCCGACGATCCGCAGCCCTTGCCCTATCTGGACAGCGAGGCCAACCGCCGGCAGGGTGCCTTCGACATCCAGCTGCAGGTGGGGCTGCAGACGCACAGGATGCGCGAGGCCGGGCAGGGCGATGCCAGCATCTGCCGCACCAGCTACCGCCACGCCTACTGGACCGTGGCCCAGATGGTCACCCACCACACGGTCAACGGCTGCAACCTGCAGCCCGGGGACCTGTTCGGCAGCGGCACGCTGTCGGGACCGACACTCGATCAGGCCGGTGCGCTGATCGAGCTGACGGCCGGTGGCAAGAACCCGCTGCAGTTGCCGGGCGGCGAGAGCCGCACCTTCCTGGAGGACGGCGACTCGGTGGTGCTGCGCGGCTGGTGCGAGAAGCCCGGGGCCGCGCGCATCGGCTTCGGGGAGTGCCGGGGGACGGTGCTGCCCGCACGGGCCTGAGGCCGGACCGTCCTCAGCCGCTGGCCCGGGTGGCGTTGTCCGCCATGCCACGGGCGAACCGTGGCAGCAGGGCGTCCGGCAGGTCGTGTCCCATGCCGGCGATGAAGTCGGACCGGGCGCCCGAAATGCGGCGCACCAGGTCTTCGCCGCCGGCCAGGGGCACCAGCGGGTCCTCCGTGCCGTGGATCACCAGCGTGGGCTGTGTGATGCGCGCCAGCAGGGGCGAGCGGTCGCCGTCGGCGACCACGGCCAGCAGTTGACGCACCGAGCCACCGGGGTTCCAGGCGCGTTGCACCGAGGCCAGCACCCGCTGGCGCCGCGCCTGCAGGTCGGCCGGGTAGCCGGGGCTGCCAATGGCCTGCAGGACCCGAAGAACCCATTCGACCGCGGCGTCGGTGCCGCGGCCCATCGGGCGCGACATCAGGGTGCGTTGCAGTTGCCAGGGGGGGTGCGGCAGGTGGCGCGCGCCGCTGCTGGTCATCATCAGCGTCAGGCTGGCCACGCGCGCCGGCGCCAGCACGGCCATGTGCTGGGCGATCATGCCGCCCATGGACGCGCCGCACACGTGGGCCCTCGCCACGCCCAGCGCGTCGAGCACCCCCAGGGCGTCCCCGGCCATGTCGGCCAGGGAGTACGGGCTGCGCACCGGCAGCCGCAAGGCGTGGCGCAACCCGGCCAGTGCCATGTTGGGGATGCCGGCGTGGTCGAAGTCCTGGCTCAGGCCGCTGTCCCGGTTGTCGAAACGGATCACCCGAAAACCGCGATCGACCAGCATCTGCACCAGCGGCTGCGGCCAGGCGATCAGCTGCATGCCCAGTCCCATGACCAGCAGCATCACCGGGCCGTCTCGCGGCCCCTGGTCATCCACCTCGATGCGCAGACCATGGGCCGTCACCTGCACGGATCAGCTCCCCCGGGGGGTGGCGGCCCGTGCAGCGGCGCAGCGTGCGGGCCAGCCATGTCAGTACCACCGGGTCACGGCTTCGGGCTGGTGGGCCACCTTGAAAAACCAGCGCCGAGCCCCCTGCACGTCAAAACGTTTCCAGTGTGCCGGGTCCTGGCGCAAGCGGTCGGCAATGGCGTACATCGCCATCGGGTTCATGCCCATGCCCAGGTGGCTCGCGTGCACCTCGATGTTTTCGGTGTGGGCATGCCGCGCCGGGTTGATGCTGCACTGCCAGGCCACCACGCCGTCGGTCTTGCTGTAGATGGATGTGGTGGGCACCGGCGGCGGCTTGCGCACCTCGGCCAGCAACTCCTCGTCGTGCGGGTGCTGCCCGCTGACCAGCTTGTAGAAGCGCCATGCGTTGGTGGCCTTGGGGTGACCGGTGAACGGTGTGCCCAGGGTGATGACCGAACGCACACGGTCTGGCATCTCCTTGGCCATCTCGCGCGCATAGATGCCACCCAGGCTCCAGCCAATCAGGCTGACCGGGGCCCCGTGCTCGCGGTGAATCGCCGCGATGCGCTGCCGGCAGCCCTCGAGCACCCCGTCGCGCGGGCCGAGGTTGAGCCCCTGCTCCCAGCCGTAGGGTTCGTAGTTGTGCTGCTTGAGAAAGCGGCGCAGCGCGACCGTGCTCAGGTCCGACGCACCCAGCCCCGGGAACACGAGAACCGCATGCCCGTCACCCGAGGGCATCTTGGACAGCCAGGGCGAAACGGCGGCCAGCGCCAGCGCCTCCCATGGCGCGCGGGCTTCCAGCATCATCAGCCAGAGTCCGGGCGGCACGGTGTGCAGCTCGGCGTCGTCGTCCTGCTGGGCAGCCGGTGCGGCCTTGCGGCGGTTGCGTGGACTCATGCGAGAGGGCAGCAAAGAAACATGGCCCCATCCTAGCGGCGGACGGAGCGGCTTTTTGGGGTGCTGCCTCCAGCGGCCGGTCGCTTGCGGGACACCGGGCGGGGCCCGGCTGGGGGAGCCTTCACGGGCAGCGCGCGCAGTTCGTCCATCGTTGTGCCGATGGCGTCGGCCAGCCAGCGAAGGTCGGGCAGCGCCACACCATCGGCCATGAGTCCGAAGTCCATCGAGGCGTCGAAGCTCTGGACGGTGATGTTGAGCGCCAGACCGTGCACGACGATGCTGGTGGGGTGGTTCGACAGCACGCGCGCGCCGGCCAGGTACAGCGGCATCTGCGGCCCGGGCACGTTGGAGATCACCACATTGGCTACCTGGGGCAGCCGTTCGGCCAGCCGCGCGACCCCATAGAGTGACGCGGCCGCCTCGATCAGCCAGGGCACACCGATGGACGGATAGTCGGTGGGCAGGATGTGTCGCATGCGGCCCATGGTGGACTTCATGCGTGTGCTCGCCCTGACGATGTGCCTGAGCCGCTGTGCCGGCGAGGCCAGGTGCGTACCCAGGCTGACCAGGCTCATGGAGGCCTGGTTGTCGGCGCGGGTGTCGCCGGCTTCACGCAGCGAGATCGGCACCGCGGCCACCAGGCTCTTGCCTGGCAGCACGCCCCGCTTCTGCAGGTAGCGGCGCAGGGCGCCGGAGCACAGCACCAGCACCATGTCGTTGAGCGTGGCCTGGTGCGCCTGCGCAAGGGCCTTGAGCTCGGCCAGGGGCACACGGGTGGCAGCAAAGCTGCGGGCGGGCGTCACGGTCACGTTCATCGGCGTGTCGGGCGCCAGCGTGACATTGCCCGCGTCTTTGCCCAGCAGGGTCCTGAGGCTGAGCGTGGCTCGGGCGGTCCCGGCGACGGTGCCCAGCGTGGCCGGGAGGTCTCGAACGATGCGCGCCACCTGCGCGACCTCGCGGCCCAGCGCGCCACGCAGCATTTCCACCATGTCCAGCCGGAAGGTTCGGGGCCGCCCGGACGGGCGGATGTCGATCTGGCGCGGCTGCGGTGTGCTGTCGAACAGCACGTTGGCCAGCGCCACCGCAGCCTGTCCGTCCACCGCCGCATGGTGCAGCTGGGTGTAGAGGCCCACCTGCCTGCGACCGTTCGGGCTGCGCGGAAGTCCCTCGATCACATGCATCTTCCACAGGGGCCGGTGCCTGTCCAGCAGGATCGGGTGCAGCCGGGCAACCTGTGTCTCCATCAGGCTGCATGCATCGCCACGGGTTCGGCTGCCGGGGGGCAGCCGGATCTCGACGATGTGCGCTTCGAGATCGGGGTCGGCATCGACCCAGGCCGGGTTGGCCATGTTCAGCGGCATCCACCACAGGCGACGCCGCAGCGCGGGCGCAGCGGGCAGGCGTGCGGCGATGTGGCGCCGCAAGGCGTTCACAAAGCGGCCGCGGTAGCCGTCGGGCAGCTCCAGCAGGTGCATGGAGCCGACGTGCATCGGCATTTCGGGCTTTTCCAGGTAGAGGAAGGTGGCATCCAGCCCGGTCAGTTGTTTCATGTGTGCACTCTCCGCGCACATTGTGGAACCTCGGCGGCCCTTGATGGATACTGTACAAATATACAGCCCTCACGCCATAATGACCACATGAGCGAGGTACGGATTCCGCTGGTGGTCATCAAGGGCCGGGGCATTGCGCACCGGCAGCCGCACCGGTTTGAACGGGATGCGCGCACGCCTTTTGACGACGGCTGGGACAGCCTGGCGTCGGCAGCCGGGGAGGAGCACGAGCCTCCGGAGACCGAGGTCCGCTGGGAAGACGCACGCAGCGCCATCACCCGCAACGACTCGCCCGACATCGGCTTTTCGCTCGGCCTCAACCCCTACCGGGGCTGCGAGCACGGCTGCGCCTACTGCTATGCCCGACCCAGCCACAGCTACCTCAACCTCTCGCCCGGGCTTGACTTCGAGACCCGCATCGTCGCCCGGCGCAACATCGCCGATGTGCTGCGCCAGGAGCTGCTGCGCCCCGGCCACCGGCCCGGGCCGCTGGCCCTGGGAACGGTCACCGACGCATACCAGCCGGTCGAGCGCGAGCTGCGCCTGACCCGGGCGGTGCTGCAGGTGCTGCACGAGGCGCGGCATCCGGTGGCCATTGTCACCAAGGGCAGCGGGGTGGAGCGCGACCTCGACCTGCTGGCACCCATGGGTCGGCTCGGTCTGGCGGCCGTCTATGTCACGGTGACCACACTCGACGCAGCGCTGGCCCGCCGCCTGGAGCCGCGTGCCGCCGCCCCGCACCGGCGGCTGCGGACCATCCGCACCCTGGCCGAGGCGGGGGTGCCGGTGGGAGTCAGCGTCTCGCCGCAGATTCCGTTCCTGAACGAAGACATGGAGCAGGTGCTGCAGGCGGCCGCCGAGGCCGGTGCGACGCGCGCCTTCTACCAGGTGTTGCGTCTGCCGTGCGAGCTCGGGCCCCTGTTCCGCCAATGGCTGCAGCAGCATGTGCCCGAGCGCGCCGGTCGCATCATGGCGCGCGTGCAGGACCTGCACGGCGGCCGGGACTACAACGCGGATTTCGCCACCCGCATGAAGGGGCAGGGCGTGTGGGCCGAACTGCTGCGCCAGCGCTTCTCGAAGGCCTGCGCGCGCCTGGGGCTCGATGGCCCGCGCCAGCCGCTGGACAGCAGCCAGTTCAGGCCCGCGGCGCTGCGGGCCCAGCGCGGCCTCTTCGACTGACTCAAAGGTCGGTGCGCAGCTTCCAGATCTCCGGGAACAGCACCACGTCCAGCATCCGGCGCAGGTAGCTCACGCCGCCGGTTCCGCCGGTGCCCCGCTTGAAGCCGATCACCCGCTCCACCGTGGTCAGGTGCCGAAAACGCCAGAGGCGAAAAGCGTCCTCCAGGTCGGTCAGCTCCTCGCCGAGCTGGTAGAGGTCCCAGTGCGCCTCGGGCTCGCGGTAGACCCTCAGCCAGGCCTGCTCCACCGCGTCGCTGCTCTCGTAGGGCCGTGTCCAGTCGCGCTCCAGATGGGAGGCGGGCACGGGCAGGCCGCGGCGGGCCAGCAGCCGCAGGCATTCGTCGTACAGCGAGGGAGCCTCGTAGGCCGCCCGGACCATGGCCGCGCGCTCCGCGCTGTGGGCGTGCGGCTTGAGCATGGCCGCGTTCTTGTTGCCCATGGCGAACTCGATGCAGCGGTACTGGAAGCTCTGGAAGCCGCTGGAATGGCCGAGGTGGGGCCGGATGGCGCTGTATTCGGGCGGCGTCATGGTGGCCAGCACGTCCCAGGCGTGCACCAGCTGCTCCATGATGCGGGAGACGCGAGCGAGCTGCTTGAAGGCCGGGTTGAGACGGTCCGCCGCGATGTTGCCGATGGCGGCCTGCAACTCGTGCAGCATCAGCTTCATCCACAGCTCGCTGGTCTGGTGCTGCACGATGAACAGCATCTCGTCGTGGGCGGGCGACAGCGGCTTCTGTGCGCTCAGGATCGCATCGAGCTGGAGGTAGTCCCCGTAGCTCATGTCGCGGCTGAAGTCCAGCTGCGCGTTCTCGTCGCGCACGATGGCCTCGCCGGCCGAGGCCGGGTTGCTGCTGTCGCGGGCGTCATGGTGGGGGCAGGTCATCGCGCTTCTCCCTCAGGTCACGGCGTGCTTGCGGTTGAACTCCGGACGTTGCCACTCGCCGCTGTCGAGCACCTGCCTGAGGTGCTCGACCGAATGCCACACGTCCTCGAAGCCGATGTACAGCGGCGTGAAGCCAAAACGCAGGATGTCCTTGTGAAGCCCGCCGTCGCCGGCGCGGAAGTCCCCGATCACGCCGCGGGCGATCAGCGCCTGCACGATGGCGTACGCGCCCTCGTCGCGGGTGAGGCACACCTGCGAACCGCGCCGTGCGTGTTCGCGCGGGGTCGCCAGCCCCAGGCCGTGGCCCGCGCAGCGCTGCTGCACCAGCCCAATGAACAGGTCGGTCAGCGCCAGCGACTTGGCGCGCAGCGCGGCCATGCCGCCCATCGACTCGGCTGCCAGCACCGTGTCCACGCCGCACTCAAGTGCGGCCAGGCTGATCATGGGCTGCGTGCCGCACTGGTACCGGGTGATGCCGGGGGCGGGCCGGTAGTCGGGCGTGAAGGCAAACGGCGCGGCATGGCCCCACCAGCCGGCCAGCGGCTGCCAGAACCGGTCGGTGTGCAGCGGATTGACCCACACGAAGGCCGGTGCACCCGGACCGCCGTTGAGGTACTTGTAGCCACAGCCCACGGCAAAATCGGCCTTGGCTTCGGTCAGGTCCACCGGCACGGCGCCGGCACTGTGCGCCAGGTCCCACACCGTGAGGATGCCCTCGGCGTGTGCGGCGGCGGTCAAGGCCGCCATGTCGTGCATGGCGCCGGTGCGGTAGTTCACATGCGTGAGCATGAGCACGGCCACCTCGGCCGTCAGCGAGGTGGCGATCTCTTCGGGCTCGACCAGCACCAGCTCCATGCCGTGCTGCCTGCACAGGGCCTGCGCAATGTAGAGGTCGGTCGGGAAGTTGCTGCGCTCGCTCACGATGCGCTTGCGTTGCGGGGCATCGGCCTGCACCATGGCCAGCGCCGCGCTCAGCACCTTGAACAGGTTGACCGATGTGCTGTCGGTGGCCACCACCTCGCCCGGGCCGGCACCGATCAGGCGTGCGATCTTGTCGCCCACCTTGCCCGGCATCTGGAACCAGCCATGCCTGTTCCAGCTTTGAATCAGGTCGGTGCCCCACTCCTGGGTCACCACCTGGGCCACCCGGGCAGGTGCGCTGGCGGGCATCACGCCCAGCGAGTTGCCGTCCAGGTAGATGGTGCCCTCGGGAATCTGGAACTGCTCGCGCAGCCGGCGCAGCGGGTCGGCCGCATCCAGGGCCTGGCAGTCCTGCAGGGTGGTCGTCATCGGTTGCACTCCGTTTCGGTGTTCACAGCTCGCGCAGCACGGCACGCACCGGGCTGGCGTCGCAGGTGGTCAGTCTCAGGGGCAGGGCGATGAGTTCGTAGTCGCCCTCGGGCACTTCGTCGAGCAGCAGGTTCTCCAGCACGCGCAGCCCGCGGCGCCGGATCACCTGGTGGCTGTCGAGCGTCTTGCTGCCGGCCGGGTCGATGCTCGCGCTGTCGATGCCGATCAGCACCACGCCCCGGTCCGCCAGCAGTTCCACCGTCTCGGGGGCGAAGGCGGGCAGGTCGTCGTCGAAGCGGTCCTGCGGCATGCGCTCGTACACGCGCACCAAGACCCTCGGCGGCAATCCCTCCAGCGCATGGGCGAGATGGTCCGGCCGGACCAGCGGCCCGCAACCCATGGCATGGATCACCCGGCAGGGACCGATGAAGGCGTCCAGCGACACCTCGCCGATGGCGGCACCGGCCGGGTCGTAGTGCAAAGGGGCATCGGCATGGGCACCGACATGGGGCGACAGGGTCACGGCGCTGACATTCACCGGACAGTCCGGTCCGATGCGGGCCACCCACTGCTGGCCGTAGGCCGTGTCGCCCGGAAACACCGGTGCGCCCGGGTGCACGGGGGGAGAAATGTCCCGGAGTCTCTTCATGGGGTGTGAAGGTAGCACCCGCTAAAAAGACGTGGTGTCGGTTATTTCCAACATTCGGGAAAATACTTCATGTCTAAAGCAATTGTCCGGTCGGCAGGCGTTTGCGCTGCCGCATGGGCTGGCGGCAGGGCAGGCCTGCTCACGCCAGGCGCGCCACCAGCACCTTCAGCGCCCGGTCGGGCGAGATGTCGGCGAACGCCGGCGGGTTGGGCAGGCGCTGCTCCACCACCAGGGCGGGGGCTTCCTGTGCCAGTTGGCTGCGCAGCCAGGACTCGGGAATCTCCGGGGCGTTGAGGCAGATCAGGGCCCGCCCACCCGGTTGCAGCAGATCAGGCAGGCGCCGCAGCAGGCGTGGCCAGTCCTTCTGCGCCACGAAGCTGCCTTTCTGGTAGCTGGGCGGGTCGGCGATGACCAGGTCGTACGGTCCCAGGCGTGTCACCTTGCCCCAGGAGCTGAACAGGTCGTGGGCCAGGAAACGGGTCTGGCCCTGCAGGCCGTTGAGGCGGTGGTTTTCCTGCCCGGTGCCCAGGGCACCCTGCGCCATGTCCAGGTTGACGACCTCGCGCGCGCCCCCCTGCAGCGCCGCCACCGAAAAGGCGCAGGTGTAGGCAAACAGATTGAGCACCTTGGCGCCTTGCGCGTTCTGTCGCACCCAGCGCCGGCCCTCGGCCATGTCCAGAAACAGGCCCCGGTTCTGGCCCTTGAGCACGTTCACGCGGTAGCGCGCGCCGTCCTCTGTCACCACATGCGGCTCGGGCACGCTGCCCGCCATCAGTTCCGTCACGGCGCGGCTGGCAGGCCCGTCGGGCTGGCGCCGCTGCAGCACCCAGTTCAGCGGCTGCCCCTGGCCGATCTGCGCCCAGCGCGCAGCCAGTGCCTCGCCCAGCGCCTGCACCTCGGCCGCAGGCGCTGCGCCAAAGTGGGTGGCCACCCAGACCGGCGGGTACCAGTCCACGGTCCAGTCCTCACAGCCGGGGTACAGGCCGCCACGGCCATGAAAGATGCGGCAGGCGTCTGCAGAAGGCTTGGCTGAGGCCACGGCGTCGATCACGGCTTGCATGGCCGGCATTGTCGCCGGGCAGCGGGACCCTTTGTGCTCAGGCCCCGTGCCACTCACCCAGCGGCGGCAGGCCGTGGCGCGCCCGGGCCTTGTTGCAGCCATAGCTGCCTTCCTCCAGTTCGGCGCAGGGGCGGGGGCGTCGGTCGTAAATGCTGCAGGCCACCGTCTGGCCCACCGTGCCGTGCAGCGCGACACAACGGATGGGCACGGTGCCGGTGCCCTGCATGCGGCAGGTGCTGCCGTTGACCGGTTCGGTCAGTGCGGCGGGCACCTGGCCGCCCATGTCATCGAGTTCATACACCGCGAATTCCACCCGGTAGCTCTGGCAGCAGGCGCCGCAGGTCAGGCACGCGGCCACAGTAGGTTGCTGACTCATGATGGGCCAGAAAGGTTGATGCTCAGATGTCGAAAGGCAGGGGGGCCAATCCATGGCGGCGGCGCGCCTGCGCACACGCGTCGCTGCCCTCTTCAAACTCGCGGCAGGGGCTGGGCCGCCACTCATAGATGCCGCAGATGGCTTTTTCGCCGAGCTTGCCGACCAACGCGGCGCAGCGAGGCCGGGCATGGTCGGTGCCCCGCATGCGGCAGGTGCTGTCGGTCACTTCCACCGCCAGCCCGGCAGGCACACGCCCGCCGTGCTCCTCGTGCTCACGCACCGAGAAGTCCACGCGAAAGCTGGCACAGCAGGCGCCGCAGGTCTGGCAATGGCTCATGAATCGATACGGACGCCGGTGGTCCGACAGCGACAGAAATGGACGGTTGTCTGATGAGCCTGGCATCCGGTTCACACGGGCCGGATGCCCAAGCCTTTCCCGCAGGAAGACTCCAGAAAGGATGGTCGGGCGCGTCTCGCAGGTCGGTCTGTCCCGACCCGCCGCACCCGGGTGCGCACGGGATTATGCCGGGATTCCGTCCGATTTTTCAGAGGCCTGATGGCAGCCGCCCAGGCGCCTGACCAGTCGCCCCGGGAGCTCTATGAGCGCGATGGCCAGGTCAAACCACCGGTCGGGAGACCGCAGGGTGGCGTCGATGTGTGGCGCAATGGCCTCTGGCGGCAGGTCGGGAACCACAAGCGAATGGACTTCCGCAAAGTCCCACGCCGGCAGGACGTCTTCCAGCGGGAAGTTGCGCTGGCTCATGGAGAAAAAAGGCACTCCAGGAGTGCCTTGCAGGGGAGGGGGCGCGGCTCAGCCCAGCTTGCCCAGCAGCAGGTACTCCATCAGCGCCTTTTGCACGTGCATGCGGTTTTCGGCCTCGTCCCAGACCACGCTCTGCGGGCCGTCGATGACCTCGGCCGCCACTTCCTCGCCGCGGTGGGCGGGCAGGCAGTGCATGAACAGGGCGTCGGGCTTGGCCACGGCCATCATGGCCTCGTCCACGCACCACTGTGCGAAGGCCTGGCGGCGCACCTCGTTCTCGGCCTCGTAGCCCATGCTGGTCCAGACATCGGTGGTCACCAGGTCGGCGCCCCGGCAGGCTTCCTTCGGGTCCTTGAACACCTTGTAGCAGGCCGGGTTGGTGATGCCTGCCAGCTTCGCATCCACCTCGTAGCCGCTGGGCGTGCTCACATGCACGGTGAAGCCCAGCAGCTCGGCCGCCTGCAGCCAGGTGTTGGCCATGTTGTTGCCGTCGCCCACCCAGGCCACCACCTTGCCGCGGATGGCGTCCAGCGGGTCGCCGCTCGCAGCCGGGCGGTACTCGGTCAGGGTGAACAGGTCGGCCAGGATCTGGCAGGGGTGGAACTCGTTGGTCAGGCCGTTGATGACCGGCACCCGCGAGTACTGCGCAAACTTCTCGATCTTGTCCTGGCCGAAGGTGCGGATCATCACGATGTCGACCATGCGGCTGATGACCCGTGCGCTGTCCTCGATCGGTTCGGCGCGGCCGAGCTGGCTGTCGCCGGTGGTCAGGTGCACCACCGAGCCGCCCATCTGGTACATGCCGGCCTCGAAGCTCACACGGGTGCGCGTGCTGGCCTTCTCGAAGATCATGGCCAGGGTGCGGTCCGGGTCGGCGAAGGGCTGGTACTTCTCGACCGCCTTGAACCTGGCCTTGATGAAGGCGGCGCGGCGCAGCAGGTAGCCGTACTCGTCGGCTGAAAAGTCCTTGAACTGCAGGTAGTGGCGGATGGACATGCGTGGCTTTCTCAGGCGTTCTCCGCCAGGAACTGTTCGATGATGGGCAGCAGTCGCGCCACGATCTCGTCCGCCTCGGCACCGCTGATGACCAGCGGTGGCACCAGGCGGATCACGTTGTCGGCAGTGACCGACAGCAGCAGGCCGGCGTCTGCCGCGCGCTGGGTGATCACACCGCAGGGCTTGTCCAGCTCGATCCCGATCATCAGGCCCTGGCCGCGAACCTCCTTCACGCCTTTCCTGTGCATCAGCGCGGTCAGCAGCTTTGTCTGGATCAGGCTGCCCATCCTGGCGGCGTTTTCCAGCAGGCCGTCTTCCTCGATGATGCGGATGGTTTCGACCCCGGCGCGCATGGCCAGCGGGTTGCCCCCGAAGGTGGTGCCGTGGTTGCCCGGCTGGAAGATGTGGGCCGCCCTGGGGCCGGCCACGACGGCGCCCACCGGCACACCCGAGCCCAGCCCCTTGGCCAGCGGCATCACGTCCGGCAGGATGCCCGCCCACTGGTGGGCGAACCACTTGCCGGTGCGGCCCATGCCGCATTGCACTTCGTCGATCATCAGCAGCCAGTCGCGTGCGTCGCACAGCGCACGAACGGCCTGCAGGTATTCCACCCGCATGGGGTTGATGCCGCCTTCGCCCTGGATGGTCTCGAAGAACACGGCAACCACATCGGGGTTGCCCTCGGTGGCCTTCTTCAGCGATTCGATGTCGTTGGCCGGCACACGGATGAAGCCCTCGACCAGCGGGCCGAAACCGGCCTGCACCTTGGGGTTGCCGGTGGCGCTCAGCGTGGCGATCGAGCGGCCATGGAAAGCCTTCTCGCAGACCACGATCTGCGGCCGCTCGATGCCCTTGTCGTGCCCGTACTTGCGCGCCAGCTTGAGCGCGGCCTCGTTCGCCTCCAGTCCGGTGGAGCAGAAGAAGACATTGGTCAGGCCCGAGCGCTCCACCAGCATCTGCGCCAGCCTTTCCTGGTCGGGCACATGGTAGTAGTTGCAGCAGTGGATCATCCTGGCCACCTGGTCCTGCAGGGCCGGCACCAGCTTGGGGTGGGCATGCCCCAGCGTGTTGACGGCAATGCCGGCCAGTGCATCCAGGTACTCCTTGCCGCTGGTGTCCCAGACGCGGCAACCCTTGCCATGCGAAATGGCGATGGGCAGACGGCCGTAGGTGTTCATCACATGGGGTGACGACGGGGCGGCGGTGGCGGCAGCAGACATGAAGGACTCCGTGAAACGGCCTCGAAGCAGGGGAGCGGACAACCCAAAAAACAAGCGGCCCAACGAAGGTTGAGCCGTTGAAACGCGATTTTAGGGGCAGAAAAGGAGCCGTTCACCAGGATTCGGACACGGCATGCCGGCAGTCCGGGTCGGGACGGGCCGGTGCATCGGGTTATCCCTGAGTTCAAGTCTTATATAAGATACAATACCGGAATCCGAAACAGCCTCCCACCCGAGGCCGTTCCCGGGCTTGCCGCCCTCTACCCGAAGGCTCTCCGCACCCATGGACAAACCCTCAGCCAAGCAAGTGTTCATCCAGGGCGTGACCCTCAGTGGACGCACGTTTCGCCCCAGCGACTGGGCCGAGCGGCTGGCCGGTGTCATGAGCCAGTTCCGCCCGGGCGGCGGCGCTTCCAGGCCCGGTGCCCACCTGGCCTATTCACCCTGGTGTGTCCCCACCGTCATGAACGGTGTCAAGGTGGTCATCGTCCACACCGACCTGCGCGAGGCCGAACCCATGGCCTGGGATTTCGTCATGAACTTCGCCAGGGACAACGAGTTGCAGGTGTCCGAGGGTTGC
>SBFS01000122.1 GCA_006227825.1 Burkholderiales bacterium
GCAGGTGCAGGAGAACGCGCTGGCGGGAGCCTCCACCTCGCTGCAGACCTACATGGCGCTGGCCCGGCAGGCAGACGACGAGCGCACCGGCCGCGGCCTGACCCAGGCCTACCTGCTCATGGCCCAGGTCGCCGAAAGGCAGGGAGATTTCGCTGCCGCCGGTGCCTGGCTGGACCGGATCGAGAACGCCGACGACATCATGGCCGCCCAGCTGCGGCGCGCCTCGTTGCTGGCACGCCAGGGCCAGCTCCCGGAGGCCCGGGCCCTGCTGCGCCAGCAACCGGAGCGCCGGCCGGGCGATGCCCGCCTGAAGCTGCTGGCCGAGGCCCAGCTGCTGCGCGACCTGCGACAGTACCAGGCCGCCTACGAGGTGTTCGGCGAGGCGGTTGCCCGGTTCCCCGAGGACACCGAGCTGCTGTACGACCAGGCGATGATGGCCGAGAAGGCCGGCCGGATCGAGGAAATGGAGCGCCTGCTGCGCCAGCTCATCGCCAGGCAGCCCGATCATCACCATGCATACAACGCCCTGGGCTACTCGCTGGCCGACCGCAACATCCGGCTGGATGAGGCCAAGGTGCTGATCCAGAAGGCGGTCGAGCTGGCGCCCACCGATGCCTACATCCAGGACAGCCTGGGATGGGTCGAGTACCGGCTGGGCAACAAGCGCCAGGCACTGAGCATTCTGGAGGGCGCCTACCGCTCCCGGCCCGATGCCGAGATCGCGGCCCATCTGGGCGAGGTGCTGTGGGTGCTGGGCCAGCGGGAGCGGGCCATGCGCATCTGGCGCGAGGGGCTGCTGCTGGCCAGCGACAACGAAACCCTTCAGGAAACCCTGCGCCGGTTTCGCGTGACCCCGTGAAGGCGTTGCCTGCGCGCAGACCGGGTGGCCGGGGTGCAACCGGGCCCTGGCTGGCGGCCCTGATGGCTCTTGTCCTGGCGGGTTGCGCCGCACCGGCCCGGCTGCCGCCGGCGGATGGCGCCGGCTGGCACGGACGTCTGGCCCTGCAGGTGGACAGCGACCCGCCCCAGGCCTACTCGGGCGGCTTCGAGTTGCGCGGCTCGCCCGTCGCCGGTGAGCTGCAACTGAGCTCGCCCCTGGGGCAGACACTGGCGCAGGTGCGCTGGGACCCCTCTGGCGCCGAGCTGCGCCAGGGCCAGCGGCTGACGCGGCGCGGCAGCCTGGAAGACCTGACCCAGGACCTCTCCGGCACCGCCCTGCCGGTGGCTGCCATGTTCGACTGGCTTGCCGGCCGCGACACGCGTGCCGACGGCTGGGAGGCGGACCTCTCCCGGCATGCCGAAGGCCGCATCACGGCCCGGCGCATCCAGCCCCCACCCTCGGCCCAGCTGCGCCTGATCTTCCTGCCTTGACCGTGGCCACCACCTCCTCCCCGGCGGCAGAATGCCTCCACGACCTTCCAGCGCCGGCCAAGCTGAACCTGTTCCTGCACATCACCGGCCAGCGCCCTGACGGCTACCACCTGCTGCAGTCCGTGTTCATGCTGATCGACTGGTGCGACCGCATCGACCTGGAGCTGCGGCACGACGGCGTGGTGGTGCGGGAAGACCGCAGCCCGTGTCAGCTCCCCCCCGACGACCTGTGCGTGCGTGCGGCCCGCGCCCTGCAGGCGGCCACCGGCTGCAGGCTCGGCGCCACCATCCGGCTGTCCAAGCAGTTGCCGGCCGAGGCCGGCCTGGGCGGCGGTTCCTCCGACGCGGCCACCTGCCTGATCGGTCTGAACCGGCTCTGGCGCCTGGGCTTGAGCCGCGGGGCGCTGGAGGCCATCGGACTGGGGCTGGGCGCCGACGTGCCTTTCTTCATCGGTGGCCGCAACGCCTGGGTCGAAGGTGTGGGTGAACACCTGACCCCGGTGCGGTTGCCCGAGTCCCGCTTCGTGGTGGTCAAGCCACAGGCCGGCGCGTCGACCGCCCGCATTTTTGGCTCGCCCGCGCTCAGGCGCGACACAAAAACTGCTATACTCCAAGGCTTTGCTGCAAACGACGCCGACAGATCGCGGTCGCCGCCCCTGCTGGACCTGACCCGGGTTCTCGAGGGCTCCCACAACGATCTCGAGCCCGTGGCACAGGCGCTGTGCCCCGATATCGGGGACTGCATCCGGTGGCTGGAAAGCCTGGGATTGCAGGGGCGCATGACCGGGTCGGGCAGTGCGGTGTTTGCGCAGATGCGGCCTGGTGTGAACCTGCCCGAGCCCCCGGGGCCCTGGCTGGTGCGGCAGTGCAGCAACATGGACGCGCATCCCTTGCTCGACTGGTGTTCCGATTAGAATGGACCATCACGCAGCCGGAGCAGCGGATGTGTGTCCTGCGACATCAAGGCGGATGATCTGGCGCCAGCCAGGCCAGCCACCTGCGTAGGGGAGTCGCCAAGTTGGTTAAGGCACCGGATTTTGATTCCGGCATGCGAGGGTTCGAGTCCTTCCTCCCCTGCCACCCGTTTCAACAGAACCTCACGAGCGTTCAGGCCACACCGCGGTGGCGTTCTTCGGGCACGGTGGCCAGTCCACCCCCGAGCCGACAGCTGGGAACACCATGCAAGTTCAATCCCCGGATTTCATGATCTTCACCGGCAACGCCAACCCGGTGCTGGCTTCCGAGATCGCCCAGCACCTGGGTACCCAGCTCGGTTCGGCCAACGTGGGACGCTTCTCGGATGGCGAGGTCACGGTCGAGATCACCCAGAACGTGCGGGCGCGCCATGTGTTCGTGGTGCAGTCGACCTGCGCGCCGACCAACGACAACCTGATGGAGCTGCTCATCATGGTCGACGCGCTCAAGCGCGCCTCGGCCGAGCGCATCTCCGCTGTCATCCCCTATTTCGGCTACGCCCGCCAGGACCGCCGGCCGCGCTCCAGCCGGGTTCCGATCACGGCCAAGGTGGTGGCCAACATGCTGCAGACCGTGGGCGTGGCCCGCGTGCTCACCATGGACCTGCATGCCGACCAGATCCAGGGTTTCTTCGACATCCCGGTGGACAACATCTATGCCTCGCCGGTGCTGCTGGGCGACCTGCGGCAGAAGAACTACGAGGACCTGCTGGTGGTCTCGCCCGACGTCGGTGGCGTGGTGCGCGCCCGTGCGCTGGCCAAGCAGCTCAATTGCGACATGGCCATCATCGACAAGCGCCGCCCCAAGGCCAACGTCTCCGAGGTCATGCACGTCATCGGCGACATCGAGGGCCGCAACTGCGTCATCATGGACGACATGATCGACACCGCCGGCACGCTGGTCAAGGCAGCCGAGGTGCTCAAGGAGCGCGGCGCCAAGAACGTCTACGCCTACTGCACGCACCCGATCTTCTCGGGCCCGGCCATCGAGCGCATCGCCAAGGGCAACGCCCTGGACGAGGTCGTCGTGACCAACACCATTCCCCTGTCGCAGTCCGCCCAGGCCTGCGGCAAGATCCGCCAGCTCACCGTGGCGCCGCTGATGGCCGAGACCATCGCGCGCATCGCCTCGGGCGAGTCGGTCATGAGTTTGTTTGCCGACCAGGACAACCTGTTCTGAGGCAGCAAGTCGCCGGCCACCCCGCGGTGGCCTCTTTTCAAACCGAGGCGTTCTGGTCGCGGAACCCCTCAACTGGAGTCAGTCATGCAATTCGTCGCTTTTGAGCGCGCCAAGCAGGGCACGGGTGCGAGCCGCCGCCTGCGCAACACCGGACGCGCGCCCGGTATCGTCTTCGGCGGCAACGTCGCCCCCACCGCGATCGAACTCGATCACAACGCCCTGTGGCACGCCCTGAAGAAGGAAGCCTTCCACGCCTCCATCCTGGACATGGAACTGGGTGGCAAGGTCGAGAAGGTCCTGCTGCGCGATGTGCAGTACCACCCCTTCAAGCCCCTCGTGCTGCACGTGGACTTCCAGCGTGTCGACGAGAAGACCCGGCTGCGCAAGAAGGTGCCCCTGCACTTCAAGGGCGAAGAGAATTCGCCCGCCGTCAAGATGGACAAGTGCCTGGTCAACCACATCATGACCGAGATCGAGATCGAGTGCCTGGCCACCCAGCTGCCCGAGTTCATCGAGGTCGACCTGAGCAATGCCGAGAAGGGCGCCACCATCCACACCGGCGACCTCAAGCTGCCCAAGGACGTCAAGATCGTCACCCACGGCCGCAAGGACATCACGATCGCCACCGTGGTGGAGCCGGTCGAGGAAGTCATTGCCGCCCCCGTGGCCGCTGCTGCTGACGACAAGAAAGGCAAGAAGGGCAAGAAGTGAGTCCCGCGTTCCGGCGCCACTGTCGCCGGAAGCCCGGTTTGCCCCGTCCGAAGGCCCGCGAAGCGGGCCTTTTTTCATGGTGCACAGCGCACGCCGCCGATAATCCGAGACCATGATCCGACTGATTGCCGGCCTGGGCAACCCCGGCCCCGACTACGAACAGACGCGCCACAACGCCGGTTTCTGGTGGGTGGACGAAGCCGCACGCCTGCTGGGAGCGACGCTGCAGATGGAGCGCGGCCATTTCGGCAAGGTCGCACGGGCCAGTGTGCGCGGCCAGAGCGTGTGGCTGCTCGAGCCGCAGACGTTCATGAACCGCTCGGGCCAGGCGGTCGCTTCGGTGGCGCGTTTCTACAAGATTGCTCCGGAAGAGGTGCTGGTGGTGCACGACGAACTGGACCTGCCCGCGGGCGAGGCCAGGCTCAAGAAGGGCGGTGGCCATGCCGGGCACAACGGCCTGCGCGACATCCACGCGCAACTGGGCAGCCCCGACTACTGGCGGCTGCGCATCGGCATCGGCCATCCCGGCAACCGCAGCGAGGTGGCCAACTGGGTGCTCAAGAAGCCTTCACCGGACGACCGCATCGCCATCGCCCAGGCCATGGACCGCAGCCTCAAGGCCTTGCCGGACCTGATCGACGGCGAGATGGACAAGGCCACGGCGCTGATCCACACCAGCAAGCCACCGCGACCCAAGCCGCCTCGCCCGCCCCGCACCGGGACTCAGCCCGCCGCCGGAGGCGACACGGCGGGAGCGGCCGAGGCCGGCGACTGACCGGCCTGCTGCAGGCGCTGGTACTTCTGCCACAGGGTCTCGCGGCTCTCGGCATGGGCCGGGTCGACCGGAATGCACTCGACCGGGCAGACCTGCACACACTGCGGCTCGTCGAAATGACCCACGCACTCGGTGCAACGGCCCGGGTCGATCCGGTAGTAGTCCTCGCCCATGGAGATGGCCTGGTTGGGGCACTCGGGCTCGCAGACGTCGCAGTTGATGCACTCGGAGGTGATCATCAGGGCCATGATGGGCTCCGGTTCAGGCCTGCAGCGTGCGCGGCGCCAGGCGCGCCGCGACGCCGGGGCTGACCATCTGCGACACGTCGCCCCCGAGGGTGGCGATCTCGCGCACCAGGGTGCTGGAGATGCACTGCAGGTCGGCCTGCGGCAGCAGGAACACGGTCTCGACAGCGGGATGGAGCTTGCGGTTCATGGCCGCCATCTGCACCTCGTAGTCGAAATCGGCCATGTTGCGGATGCCGCGCACCACCGCGTGCGCCCCCTGCTCGCGGCAGAAATCCATCATCAGGCCGTCGAACGGCAGCACGCGCACCCGGGCAGCATCCAGGCCGGCTGCAAACTCGCTGGCCATCTCCAGCCGCTCGTGCAGGCTGAAACGCGTCTTCTTGTGGTGGGCCATGGCCACCGCGATGACCAGTTCGTCGAACAGCGCGCAGGCGCGGCGCACCACGTCCTCGTGGCCGAGGGTGAGCGGGTCGAAGGTGCCGCTGTAGACGGCCAGGCGCGGTCTCGTGGTCGTGGCAGGCATGGACGGATTATCGGCCAGGCCGCGCATGGCGGCCATCAGGCCGGTGCAAGAGCCCGCAACAGCGCAAAGGACACCGCGCCGGCCCGGTCCTGGCGCCAGGACTGCAGTCCCACGGACGCAAGCTCATCGGCACCCCAGGGGCGCGGCGACTCGAGGTAGACGAGGCCATCGTCGCGGATGGCGCACCGTGCCGCGCGCAGGGCAGCCAGAAACAGTGCCTCGTTGCCGCCATCGCCGAATGGCGGGTCCAGGAACACGAGGTCCAGGTCCTGGTGCTGCCTGAGCAGGGCGACACCGTCGCCCCGAAGCACCTCGACCGCGTCGGCCTTCAGGCGCTCCCGGACCGCCTGCAGGCTGGCCGCCAGGGCCGGGTCCTGCTCGGCCAGCCACACCCGGGCGGCTCCGCGCGAAGCGGCCTCGAAACCCAGCGCGCCGGTCCCGGCAAAGGCGTCGAAGCAGCGCCAGCCGGTCAGGTCCTGGCCGAGCCAGTTGAACAGCGTCTCGCGCACCCGCGAAGGGGTGGGCCGCAGGCCCGGCCGGTCGGCCACGGGCAGGCGCGAACGCTTGAGGTGGCCGCCGATGATGCGAACCTCGTGCGGCGCCCGGGCGGGTGCAAGAGAGCGGCTTGGTGCGGCGTGCTTCATGCGCCGAGCTTAACCGCTGCGCTGCTCAGCGCGCACCGACCACCACGGTCACCATGCGGTCGGGCTGCAGCACGCGCTGGAAGGCGCGGCGGACATCCTCGACAGTGACGGCCTGAACCAGGCCGGTCCAGCGGTCCAGGTAATCGAGCGGCAGGCCGTTCCAGCCGATGTTGGCCACGTTGTCGAGCAGCTTGCGGTTGCTGTCCAGGCGAAGGCCGAAGCCGTTGACCAGGTTGTCCTTGGCCGCCTGCAGCTCGGCCTCGGTCGGGCCTTCGGCCACGAACCTCGCCACCACCTCGCGTGCCACCGACAGGGCAAGGTCGGCCTGGTCCGGACGCGTGGTCAGGCCGAGCTGGAAGGCGCCGGCGTGCAGACCCGGTGCGAAATAGCTGTAGACGCTGTAGCTCAGGCCGCGCCGTTCGCGCACTTCGTTGGTCAGGCGCGAGACGAAGCCGCCACCTCCCAGGATGTGGTTGCCCACCAGCAGGGGGAAGAAGTCGGGATCGCTGCGGCGGTAGCCGGGCTGCCCGACCAGGACCTGCGCCTGGGCTGCGTCGAAGGGCAGCCGCTGCTCGACCGCCTGCGCCAGCGGTTGCACCTCGGGCACCGGCGGCAGGTCCTCGCAGCCATGGGCCTGCAGCGGCGCCATGAGCTCTGCGACGATGCGGTCGGCGCTGGCGCGGTCGATGGCGCCGACCAGGCTGACCTGGGCGCGACAGGCCACCACATGCTGCCGGTAGAACCGCTGCATGTCGGCCACGCCGATGGCTGCCAGGGTATCGGCCGTGGCTTCCTGGCCATAGGGATGGCCACGGTAGACGGCGCGCGAGAAGGCCCGGCTCGCGTGCGTGTCCGGCCGGGTCTCGGCCTCGCGCAGGCTGGCCAGCAGGCGTTCGCGCTCACGGTGCCAGACCGCTTGCGGCCAGGCCGGTGCGGCCATCTGGCGGGCAGCCAGCCGCACGGCATCGGCGAGCAGATCATCGCGGGTGAGGGTGCGCAGCGACAGGCTGAAGCGGTCGCTACCGGCGCTGGCACCGAACTGTGCCCCGATGTCGACCCAGGCTTCGGCGAGCTGGTTCTCGTCCAGCGCCGGCAGATCGCCCTGCGCCCGCACACCGGCGGAGAGCAGCGCGGCGGTGGCATCGGCCAGTCCGGCCATGTCCGCAGGGTCCCGGCGGCTGCCGCCATCGACGTTGATCTGCACGTCGAGCATCGGGATGGCGGGACTGGGCACCAGATAGACCCGGGCTCCGCTGGCATGCACCCAGTGCTCGATGGGGATGGCCGCGTGCGCCGGAAGGGATGCCATGAGCGGAGCCAGGGCCAGCGGCAGCACCAGGAGCCGGCGCAGCAGGTCAAGCAGGTGCAGGCAGAACGCGGGGCCAAGGCGGATGACGGAGGATGCGGTCATGGAGCGGTTCGGGGCGGGGATCAGTGGCGGGTCGGGACGGGCCTGTCGGAGCGCGCGGCCGCGCTGACCTCGCGCCGGGTGGGGTCGGGCACCAGCACGGCGGCATTGAGGGTGTCGTCACCGAAATGCCGCTGGGCCACCGAGCGCACCTGCTCGGGGGTCACCTGCTGGAGACCGGCCAGCAGCCGCTCTCCGGCGTCCACGTCCGCGCCGTTGATCCAGTAGGTGCCCAGCTCGCGCGCCTGGTTGAAGATGGAGTCGAGCTTGTAGACCTCGCTGGCGGTCCATTGGGTCTTGACCCGCCGCAGCTCGGCCTCGCTGATGCCCTCCCGGGCGATGCGCCCGATCTCGTCCAGCAGGGCGCGTGAGGTCTCGTCGGGGCTCACGCCCCGGGCCGGCACGGCACTGAGCACGAACATCTGGGGACCCCGGCCCATCAGGCCGTAGGAGGCGCCGACGCTGTCGGCGATGCGCCTGCCGCCATCGGCGCCCTCACCCTGCACGAGGGAGCGTTCCAGGCGCGCTCCGCTGTGGCCGTCCAGCACGGCGGCCAGCACGGTCAGGGCCAGCGCGTCCCGGTCCTCCGGGGTGTCCCTGCCCTGCCACCGTGGCACCCTCCAGCCCAGCACCACCATGGCCTGCTCGACCGCGGCCCGGTATTCCATGCGGCGGGGACCTGCCTGTGCCGGTTCCTCGCGCGGCTTGCGCGGCGGCGTGGCACGGGCGGGCAGGTGGCCGTACAGCTCCTCGGCCAGGGCGCGCACGCGATCGACGTCGACATCGCCGACCACCACCAGCGCCGCGTTGCCCGGCGTGTACCACTGGCGGTAGAAGCTGCGGACATCCTCCGGGGTCATGGACTCGATGTCGCTCATCCAGCCGATGATGGGCCGGCGGTAGGGGTGGGCCTTGAAGCTCATGGCGCTGAAGGCCTCGAACATCCGGGCCCGGGGCGACTCCTCGGTGCGCTGGCGCCGCTCTTCCTTGACCACCTCGATCTCGCGGGTGAACTCCTCGTCAGGCCACTGGCTGCGCGCGAAACGGTCGGCCTCCAGGCGCATCACCGCCTCGAGGTGGCGGCTGGGCACCTGCTGGTGGTAGGCGGTGGCATCCCGGCTGGTGAAGGCATTGTCGCGGCCACCGAGCGCGGCCACCCGGCGCGAGAACTCGCCCGGCTTCAGGTCGGGCGTGCCCTTGAACATCATGTGCTCGAGCACGTGGGCCACGCCCGAAACACCGTCCACCTCGTCGATGGAGCCGACACGCACCCACAGCATGTGGGCGACCGTGGGCGAGCGCCGGTCGGGTCGGACGATGACGGTCATGCCGTTGGCCAGGGTGAAACGGTGCGTCTGGGCAGCGTGTGCTGCCGGCGCCCCGGGCAACGCAACGGCATCGCGGGCCAGGGCGGGCGATGCCATGGCCAGCATGACAAGGCCGGCCGCCAGGGCCACCCGGGCAAGGTCAGGTACGAAGAAGATGCGTTTCATAGAATGATGAAGATACTTGAGATTGAAAAATGTTCTCGTTCTTCCGCAAGAAAACACCGGCAGCAGCGCCGCCCGCCCCCGCATCGCCGGAACCAGCCCCCAGCGGGCCGGCGACACAGGCCGCGAACGCGGCACCGCCCGACGCCGCCGTGCCCGCCGCCGTGCCTGTCGCAACACCCCTTGGCGAACCGCCCGCCGCCACCCGCGAACAGGCCCCGGGGGCCCGCCAGGGCTGGCTCGACCGCCTCAGGGCCGGCCTGCGCAAGACCGGCAGCGGCATCGCCACCGTCTTCACCGGCACGCGCATCGACGAGGACCTGTACGAGGAACTCGAAGCCGCGCTGCTGATGGCCGACACCGGCGTGAAGGCCACCGAACACCTGCTCAAGGACCTGAGGCGGCGTGTGAAGGAGGCCAGGGCCACCGACCCGGCCGCTGTCAAGGGACTGCTGGCCGAGGCGATTGCCGACCTGCTGGCACCGCTGCAGAAGTCGCTGGTCATCGGCGAGCACAGGCCGACCGTCATCATGGTCACCGGTGTGAACGGGGCGGGCAAGACCACCTCCATCGGCAAGCTCACGCGCCATCTGGCCCACGAAGGTGCCAGTGTCCTGCTGGCCGCGGCCGACACCTTCCGCGCGGCTGCCCGCGAGCAGCTGGCCGTCTGGGCCGACCGCAACACGGTCGAGATCATCACCCAGCAGGGCGGCGACCCGGCGGCGGTCAGCTTCGACGCCGTGACCGCCGGCAAGGCGCGCGGCCGCGACGTGGTCCTGGTGGACACCGCCGGGCGCCTGCCGACCCAGCTGCACCTGATGGAGGAGCTGCGCAAGATCAAGCGGGTGGTGCAGAAGGCCGACGCTGGCGCGCCGCACGAGGTGCTGCTGGTGATCGACGGCAACACGGGGCAGAATGCCCTGGCCCAGGTCAAGGCCTTCGACGATGCGCTGACGCTCACCGGCCTGGTGATCACCAAGCTGGACGGCACCGCCAAGGGTGGCGTCATCTGCGCCATCGCGATGGAGCGGCCGGTGCCGGTCTATTTCATCGGCGTGGGCGAGAAGCTCGAAGACCTGGAGACCTTCGACGCGCGGGAATTTGCGCAAGCCCTGCTGAACTGACCCGAAGCCCTTGACGCCCGCGAGCTTCCGCTTTCGCGGGAGTGCCCCGAAAAACGGGCATCTTCCCGGCTTGTGCTTGCGACTCCTGCAGGACTGACCCACTGGGTCACATCTTGCAGGGAAGGCTATTCGTCATCGGTGTAGTTGCGCCACTGCCGCAGGGCATTGCGCATGGTCAGGACCTGACGCTCAAAGGTCGGACATGCCTTGCACATGACCATGTGCACCCGCAAGGCGGCGCGATCAATCACCGGCAGATCACGGTCCTCCCGGGCGATGACCAGGGCGGTCACCTCCTTGCAGTTGCGCATCAGGGGCATCTTTCTCAGCAGGGCATTCATCGGGACGCAAACCAGTTGAGCTCCAGGCACTCGCGCAGGCGCAGGCGGGCGCGGTGCAACTGGACATAAAAATTGGTCGGGGTCAACGCCAGTTCCTTACAGATTTCTTCGCTGGACATTTCCAGCCACTCGCGCATCAGGAACAGGCGACCCTGCACCGCCGGAAGTTTCTGGGCGCAGGCGTCCATCACCGCCATGAACTGGCGGCTCTTGAGGTCCTGCTCAGGGTTGCCCCAGTCGGCAGGCCTCTCGGCGAAATGTCCGTCGGACTTGAAGGCCATGTGCTCCAACGGATCCAGGCTCTCGTCGTCAGAACCGCTGTCGAGCGTCACTTCGCGCTGGCGTTGGCGCATCGAGTCGATGATCTTGTGCTTGAGGATGCCGACCAGCCAGGTCTTGAGCTGCGATCGGGCCTCGAATGCCTGGGGCCTGGCCAGTGCAGCAAGGATGGTCTCCGACACCACGTCCTCTGCCCAGGCCTCGTTTCGCAATTGCAGGCGGGCAAAGCGCATGAGGTATCCGCGCTGGGTCACCAGCTGTTGTTCAAACTCGGCTTGGGTCGGTGAGGGCATGTTGACGTCGATGAAGCATGCGAGTGTAAGGAACATCGGGATCCACCGACACATGGTCCTTATCGGAGAAACCCTATGTCCGTTGAATCCATCCCGGCGCACATGTTCAACCGCCGGCGTTTCGCCCTCATGACCTTGCTGTGCGCTGGCGCACCCGGGCCACTGTGGGCTGCCACGCCGGGCCAGCCAGCGATACCTGAACTGGAGGGAACCGCCGCCGACGGGCAGCGGCTTCGGCTTGCCGACCTCAAGGGGCAGGTTGTGCTTGTCCTTTACTGGGCCACAGGTTGCGCGGTGTGCCGAGACAAAATGCGGGAGCTGCGGGCCAACCTCAAAGGCTGGGCGGGCCAGCCCTTCACTCTGATCGGGGTCAACATGGACACGCAGCGACAGGATTGGCTCGACTACGAACGGCTGGTAGCCCAGTCCGTACCCGCGCCCCAGCGGTTTGTGTCGGTCTGGGCAGGAGGAAGCGGATTTCGCGACTCCATGGGTCTGCCGGCACAGCTGCCCAGCGCCCATTTGATCGACAAGAGCGGTCAGCTGGTCGAGCAGTACCGCGGCAGGGTACCTGCGCAAGCCTGGAACCGCATAGCCGACCTGATCTGAGCCGGACAACATTTTCTTGACTGCGTGTAAGAACCTTGCCGCCAGGCTGACTCACCTCCAGCCACGGCGTGCTGCAACGGTCCGCTGCTGGTTATGTCACCCCACCCCCGCTCAAGGAGATTTCGCCATGAACCAACGCACCCTGATCACCTCCGCTGCAGCTTCTGTGATGTCGCTGGCCCTGCTGTCATCGCCCGCCCTGGCACAGACAGCCGCAAAAGAGAAGTGCTACGGCATTGCCAAGGCCGGACAGAACGATTGCGCCAACCTCGCAGGCACCCATTCCTGCGCCGGTCAGTCCAAAGTGGACAACGACAAGGGCGAGTGGAAATACGTCGCAGCCGGAACCTGCAAGAGCATGGGCGGCCTTACGGCCGATGAAGCCAGGAAGGCCATGAAGTCCTGAGGAACCCGATTCGGGCCTCTTAAAGTACCGCCACCATGACCTCCCCCGCGCATCGGTATCCCACTGTGGCGTCTGGCGTGGGCATAGGTTGGCGGCATCCCCACTACGCGGCCTTGCTGGACCGGCAACCGGCCCTGGACTTCATCGAAGTCCATTCCGAAAACTTTTTCACCCCCGGTGGCGCTGCACTGTCGGTACTTCTGGAAGGGCGCAAGAGCTATCCGGTGAGCCTGCACGGTGTGGGGCTGTCGCTGGGCTCGGCTGAAGGTGTCGACCCCTGGCACCTGGATCACCTGGCACGCCTGGTGCAAACCATCGAACCTGTGCGTGTGAGCGACCACGCCAGCTTTGCGCGCGGCACCGGCCTGCACGCCAATGACTTGCTGCCCGTTCCCTTGAGCCGCACTGCACTCGACGTCATGTGCGACAACGTCAGCCAGGTGCAGGACCGTCTGCAAACCCGTATTGCTGTGGAGAACCTCTCGGCCTATGTGCAATGGCGGGGCAACGAGATGGACGAACCCGCATTCCTCAACGCACTCGCCCGTCGCACCGGCTGCCTGCTCCTGGTGGATGTGAACAACGTCTACGTGAATGCACTCAACGCTCATCTGCGCGGCGAATGCGCCGATCCGCTGAACGAGGGCCGACGCTGGCTGGATGCGGTGCAGCCGCATCACGTGGCGGAGCTGCACCTGGCCGGCCATGTGCACTGTGGTGACATCGTCATCGACGACCACGGAAGTCGCGTGTGCGATGCAGTCTGGTCACTCTACGCTCATGCCCTGCAGATTTATGGCGCGGTGCCCACGCTGATCGAATGGGACACCGACCTGCCAGAACTGCAAGTGCTGCTGGACGAAGCGGAACACGCCCGTTCCGTTCCAGCATCCAGGCCGGCCCTGACCCGGCAAGACGCATGACTGCACGGGATGCACAGGTGCTGGCGCTACAGCAACGCGCGCTGCTGCAGGCGCTGTTTCTTCGCCCTGGCACGGCCGCTGCGCAGGCGGCCGTTGCTGGCCTCGACGACCTGCTTTCTGTCCACGGACCACAGACGGCCAGAGGTCTGGAGGCTTACCAGGCCAATGGACACGCTCTGGCCGAACGGGCACTCCTTTCGGTCTATCCCGTCATTGCCGCCCTGATGGGACCGTCGAACTTCGCCTGGCTGGCACGCGATCTGTGGCACGCGCATCCACCACTTCGAGGTGACCTGGCGCAATGGGGTGAAGTGCTGCCCGCCTTTCTGGACAACAGCATTCAACTGTCGGACACGCCTTACCTGGGCGATGTGGCGCGGGCCGAGTGGGCGCTGCACTGCGCGGCCGGTGCGCCCGACCAACACCCCGACCTGGCCAGCTTTGCCCGCCTGACGCATGAAGATCCGCAGGACCTGACCCTGAGGCTGGCCCCCGGTGCGACCGTGATCGCCAGCCCCTACCCGGTGGCGAGCCTGACGACGACGCACCTGTACGGTATGCCCAGCCTGACCGAAGTGGGCCAACGGCTGCAGGAAGGCTGTGCAGAACATGCCGTGATCTGGCGCCAGGGGCTGCAACCCCGCATTGCCTGTATCGACAAACCCACATGGGCGCTGCTGGGGGCCCTGCTGGGCGGGGCCGCCTTGCCGCAGGCGATCGATGCCATGACCCATGCCGCCGGGGCCGTTCAGAACACCGATTTCACCACCTGGCTGATCGCCGCCGTGACCGACGGACTGGTGACCGGCGTATGCGAACAACCCCGATTGAACCCATCCCCGACCACGGAAGTCCGCACATGAATGCACTGCTGCTTCACGGCGGGCTGCTGGCCGTGGCGGTGCTCTACGGCACAGGCAGGTCACCGGTCGACCGCGGCTGGCTCAAGCGCAGGCTCGCTTCCAGGAGGACCCCGGATGCTCGTCACCCTTCTTCCATAATCCAGACTCAATGCACTTCGCCACAGGAGACTTCAAATTGACGAACCTCGAGTTTTCCCGTCGCCGGCTTCTTCTGGCCATGGGCAGCGCCACTGGCGCAGCCGCCTTGCCCTCCTGGGCGCAAGGCGCCAGAACCACCTGGGCAGGCATCACAAGCGCCGCCCGCGGCCAGACCGTCTTCTTCAACGCCTGGGCCGGCAGCGACCGCACCAACGCCTACCTGCAATGGGTGGCCGGTGAGGTGCAGAGGGCCTACGGCGTCCGGCTCGAACACGTCAAGATCACCGACACCGCCGACGTCGTCAAGCGCGTTCGGGCCGAGAAGGCCGCAGGCCGCAAGGCGCGCGAGGGCACGGTGGACCTGGTCTGGATCAATGGCGAGAACTTCGCCGCGATGAAGGCCGACGGCCTGCTGCTGGCCCCGTGGGCCGAGCAATTGCCCAACTTTGCCAAGGTGGACACGGTGGGCAAGCCCACCACCCTCAACGACTTTTCGGTGCCCACCGACGGCCTGGAGTCGCCCTGGGGCATGGCGCAGTTCACCTTCTTCGCCGACAGCCGGCGCCTGCCCGAACCACCGCAAAGCATGAAAGACCTGCTGGCGCTGGCCAGGCGAGAGCCGGGCCGCATCACCTACCCGCGCCTGCCCGACTTCACCGGCACCACCTTCGTCAAACAGGCCCTGATCGACACCGTGGCCGACCGTGCGGTGCTGGCGAAACCCCCGGTGCAGGCCGACTTCGAGCGGGTCACCGCACCGCTGTGGCGCTTCCTGGACGAGTTGCACCCGCACCTGTGGCGCAATGGCCGGCAGTTCCCGCAGAGCCCGGCCGCCATCCGCCAGATGGTGGCCGACGGCGAGCTGCTGCTGGGCATGACCTTCAACCCCAACGAGGCGGCCAACGAGATCGCCGCCCGGCGCCTGCCGGCCAGCGTCAGGAGCTGGCAGTTCGCCGGGGGCACCATCGGCAACACGCACTTCGTGGCCATCCCCTACAACGCGAGGGCCCCCGAGGGCGCCCAGGTGGTGGCGAATTTCCTGCTCACGGCCAGGGCTCAGGCCCGCAAGGCCGACATCACGGTCTGGGGCGACCCGACGGTGCTGGACCTGGCCCGCCTGAGCCCCGAAGAACGTGCCGAATTTCCGGCCCAGGCGCTGCCGGGCCAGGTGACGGCGCCAGCCCCCACCCTGCCGGAGCCGCACGCGACCTGGGTCGACCCGGTCGAGAAGGAGTGGATCCGCCGGTACGGGCGGTGACTTCCTGGCTGTCCCGCTGGTCTGTCGCTGCCCTGCTGGCGGCGGTCGTCCTGCTGCCCATGGCCTGGGTCACCCTGCTGGCCTTGCAGGCGCTGGCCGACGTGTCGGCCTGGCACGGCCTGCGGACCGCCCCGCAAACCCCGTCCGCTCTGGCCCTGACGCTGTGGACAGGCCTGGCGTCCACCGCGCTGGCATGGTGGATCAGCGCCTGGCTGCTGGCGCAGGGCTTCGTTCGCCACGGCCTGGCGCAGATGACGCGCATGCTGCCGGCGATGCTGGCCACTCCGCATGCGGCGCTGGCCATCGGACTGGTGTTCCTGGTTGCGCCCAGCGGCTGGCTGCTGCGCGCCTTCTCTCCCTGGCTGACCGGGTTCGAGTTTCCGCCCCCCTGGCCCACGACCCAGGACCCCTGGGGTCTGGGCCTGATCGTGGCGCTGGTGCTCAAGGAGGTGCCATTCCTTCTCTGGACGGCGGCCAGCCAGCTGCAGCGCGACGACGTGCGGCGCCGCTGGCAGGCCGAGCACAACCTGGCGCAGACCCTGGGCTACAGCCCTTCTCGCGCCTGGTGGAGGGTGGTCTGGCCACAGCTGGCGCCGCGCCTGCTGTGGCCCTTGATGGCGGTGCTGGCCTACGGCCTGACGGTGGTCGACATGGCGCTGGTGATCGGCCCCGCCAGCCCGCCGACGCTGGCGGTGCTGGCCTGGCAGTGGCTGCAGGACGCCGACCTGGCCATGAATGCGCAGGGCGCGGCCGCCGGTGGGCTGCTGGGCCTTCTGGTGCTGGCGACCGGACTGGGCTGGTGGGTCCTGGCTCAGGTGCGCCGGCGGGCAACGGATGGCCGGCGCGGGCGGCAGCCAGGCCACGCCGCAGACCGCGGCATCCCCTGGGCCTGGCGTGCGCTGGTGCTGGCCTACGCTGCCCTCCTGCTGGCCCTGGCGGTGGGCAGCGTGGCCGGCGTTTGGCCGTTTCCCCGCCTGCTGCCCGAGGCCTGGACGCTGCAGGCCTGGCTCGGCGTCTGGGCCAGCACAGGCACCATCACCGACACGCTGGTGCTCGCCGCGGCCTCGGCGCTGCTGTCGCTGCTGTGGTGCGTCGCCTGGCTGGAGCTGGCACCCCGCCACTGGGACCGGGCGCTGCGTCCCCTGCTCTACCTGCCGCTGGTGCTGCCGGGCGTGCTCTGGGTGGTGGGCCTGTACGGCCTGGTGCTGCGGCTGCAGTGGGAAGGCCTGTGGACCGGCCTGCTGCTGGCCCACACCACGCTGGTCCTGCCCTACGTGCTGCTGGCCCTGTCGCCGGCCTACCTGGGCTTCGACCCACGCCACCGCAGCCTGGCCGCCAGCCTGGGGCACGGCCGCTGGCGTTTTCTGTGGCAGGTCAAGTGGCCGCTGCTGCGACGGTCCCTGGCGGCGGCGGCGGCGGTGGGCTTTGCGGTCAGCGTGGCCCAGTACCTGCCCACGCTGTATGTCGGGGCCGGTCGCTGGAACACCGTGACCACGGAGGCCGTGACGCTGGCCGCCGGAGCCCAGCGTTCGCTCACCGGCGCCTATGCCTGGCTGCAGTTCGTGCTGCCGGTGCTGGGTTTCGCGCTGGCCGCCTGGGTCGGCCGCCCGCGACGCTTTACAGTGGGGGCCTCATGAGCCTGCATGTGTGCATTGCCCGGCTGGGCAGTCCCGGCCGCACCCTGGTCTCGGACCTGGAGCTGGAGGTTCCGGCCGGCGAGGTGCTTTCCCTGATGGGGCCCAGCGGTTGCGGCAAGAGCTCGGTGCTGGCCGCCATCGCCGGCACGCTGGAGACGGTGGCCGAGGGCCAGTCGGCGCTGGACTTCGAGGGCCAGGTCATGCTCGACGGCCAGGACATGACCCGTTGGCCGACGGCCCGGCGCGGCATCGGCCTGATCTTCCAGGACGACCTGCTGTTCGCCCACATGAGCGTCGGGGAGAACCTGCTGTTCGCGGTGCCGCCGGGACCGGCCGCCTCGCGCCGGGCGCGGGTGCAGCAGGCGCTGGACGAGGCCGGTCTGCCCGGGTATGGCGACCGCGACCCGGCCACCCTCTCGGGCGGACAGCGTGCCCGCGTGGCCCTGATGCGGGCCTTGCTCGCCAAGCCACGGGCGCTGCTGCTGGACGAGCCGTTCTCCCGCCTGGACGCCGCCCTGCGCGCACAGTTCCGAGCCTTCGTGTTCGACCACATCCGCGCGGCCCACATCCCGGCCATCCTTGTCACGCACGACCACGCCGACATCGCAGATCCGCGGCGGGTGGTGGAACTGGCCCATGCTGGATAAGGTGGTGCAGGCGGCCATGCGGCCGCTGATGGTCCGCGCAGCACGTGTGCTGAGCGAAGCAGGTGTGGGCGCCGATGCGCTGACCTGGACCGGATTCGCACTCGGTCTGGGCGCGGCCGCGGCCATCGCCACCGGGCATTTCCTGACCGGCCTGGGCCTGCTGCTGGCCTCACGCCTGATGGACGGCCTGGACGGCGCGGTGGCCCGTGTCACGCAGCCGACCGACCGCGGCGGCTTCCTGGACATCACGCTGGACTTCGTGTTCTACGCGTCCATTCCGCTGGCCTTCGCGTTGGCCGATCCGGGCGCCAATGCCCTGGCCGCCGCCGTGCTGCTGGCCAGCTTCATCGGCACCGGCAGCAGCTTTCTGGCCTTTGCCATCGTGGCCGAAAAGCGCCGCCTGCCATCGCTGGCCTTTCCGGACAAGAGCTTCTTCTTTCTGGGCGGCCTCACCGAAGCCAC
>SBFS01000240.1 GCA_006227825.1 Burkholderiales bacterium
CGCGCCCGCTGGTGGCGGCTCGGGGCGACGACCGTCCCGGTGCGCGACGGCAGGAGACGGCCCCCCGCGTCGATCCGCGCGATGCCCGACGCGGCCCGGGCAGGGACCGGGCCGCTGCCGGGATGGCTGCCCGGTCCGAGCGAGGCGATGCACCGGCGCGCGGTCCGCGTCTGGGTGATGCAGCGTTCCGTGCACAGCGGCAGGCCATGGAGGCGGCGCAGGCTGGCCTTCGCAGGCTGGCCGCACAGGCCCACGGCGAGGTGCTGGTCCAGCTTCTGGCCGCCTGGGCCGCGCGTGACCCGGACCAGGTGCCGGCGGCGCAGGCGCTGGGGTCGAGGGTGGCGGCGGCGGGGCGTGCGGCCTGGGTGTCGGCTGTTCGCTCGGCTGCAAGCGGCCCGGCCTCCCAGGCCCTGCTGAGGCTGGAGATGGCAGCCGAGCTGCCCACGCCGGCCGCCTTCCTCGATGACCGTCGCCAGCTCCAGCTGCAGCTGCTGACCCGGCGCAACGAGCCCGGACCGGCGCAGACCTGGGTGCAGGATGTGGCCTCGGTGCTGCAGTCCGGGCACGATGCCGAGTCGGCGCGGCGCCTGCAGGCCGTGCTCAAGGTCCTGATGCGCCGCTGAAGCCCGCCCGGTCAGGGCGCGCTTTGCTGACCCGACAGGAAGAAGGCGTCATAGAGCGCCAGCAGGGCGGGGAACTCGGTGGCGAAGCGGTCGCGGTTGACGAAATAGGCCTCGCAGGTGACCGCGAAGAACTCGGCCGGATCCTTGGCTGCGTAGCTGTCGAGCCAGGGCGCTTCGGCGCCGAAGCGCTCGGCCATGTTCACCTGCTCGCGGAAGCTGTCATAGGCGTCCTGCATGGTGGCGCGCCAGTGCTCCCTGGCAGCCCGTGCGCTGGACAGGCCGGCAAAACCGGCGCGCAGCGCGGGTGCGCCGTCGGGCACATCGCTGCGGCTCATGCCCCGCATGTCGATCTTGTGGACGAACTCGTGGATCACCACGTTCGCCCCCGATGCGGCCGCCTGCCCCGCGCGCGCCACCTCTTCCCAGCTGAGCATGAGCGGTCCCCGGTCCATCGCCTCGCCGGCCAGGGCCTCCTCGTAGCGGTGCACCACCCCGTGTGCATCGGTGACTTCGCGCCGGGCCAGCGCCGCGCCGGGCTGGACCACGATGCCGACGAAGTCGTCGTACCAGTCGAGTGCGCGGATGCGCCTGGGCGTGTCGGTGCTGCCCGGCGGTGCCGTCAGGTGCAGCAGGGGCAGGCAGGCCTGTGCAGCGATCGACAGGGCCATGGCATCGGTGATGCGCAGGCCGTGCGCCCCGTGAAACTCCTTCTCCTGCAGGAAATGGGCGCACAACAGCCGCAGGTCCTGTCGTTCGGAGGCGGTCAGCCGCTGCAGAAAGGGCAGCTGCCCGACAGTGAACGCCCACAGGCGCTCGGGAATCGGCAGGGGATGGCGCCAGCGTCTCGGCAGCCATCCCAGGAGGATGCGACGCAGGCGGGACCCGTCGGGAGCGGCTTGCATCGGCGTTCAGGCCGCTGCGGGCAACGCCAGGCGCCGCCAGCCCTGGGCATCGAGCCTCAGCACCTCGGCCCGTGGCCGCGGGGCGGCGCCGTCCCAGTCGCTGAGCACGATGCGTGACAGACCGGGTGCCAGTTCATGCTCGTCTGGCCGGTGGGTATGACCGTGGATGAGCGTGTCGCAACCGGCGTGCCGCAGCCAGTCGAGGGCGGCCAGCCGGTCGACATCGGCCCAGTCCTGGTGATGACCGGCGATCTGGCGCTGGTGTTCCTGGCTCTGGGCCCGCAGCTGGCGCGCCAGGGCGATGCGGTCGGCCAGCGGCCGCGCGAGGAAATCGGACTGCCACTGCGCATCACGGACCTGCCGGCGAAACGCCATGTAGGCCGTGTCGGCCAGGCACAGCGCGTCACCGTGGCTGAGCAGCCAGCGGCGGCCCAGCAACTCCAGCCGCGTGGGGTCCTGCAGTTCCTGCATGCCGCAGGCCTGCAGGCCGGCGGGACCGAGCAGGAAGTCCCGGTTGCCCGCCATGAACCAGACCGGTCGCCGGCGGGCGTGTGCAGCCAGCAGGCGGGCGCAGTCGCGCCAGAAATGCAGGGCCGGGGTTTCTCCGGCGGGCAGCCCGGATGCCGCCGGGTCGACCCCGAGGATGTCGTCGCCGACCCAGACCTCGAACAGGTCACCCAGGATGATCAGGGCATCGGCCTCGAGGGCCAGCGGACCTGTCAGGTAGGCCTGCAGGGCGTCGAACGTGTGCCGGTCTCCGGGGTGCAGGTGCAGATCGGAGATCAGGTCGACCGCGCGCCAGTGGGGTGGGGCCTGGAGCAGGCCCACCACCGGCGGCGGTGGCGAGGGCGGGCCTGCGTTGTCCGTCACGACATCAGAGGGCGACGGCCTTCTCGATCACGACGTCCTGCTTGGGGACGTCGTCGTGGAAGCCCTTGCGACCGGTGGCCACACCCTCGATCTTCTTGACGATGTCGGTGCCGCCGGTGACCTTGCCGAAGACCGCGTAGCCCCAGCCCTGGGCGCTGGGCGCCGTGTGGTTGAGGAAGCCGTTGTCGGTCACGTTGATGAAGAACTGGGCGGTGGCCGAATGCGGGTCGCTGGTGCGAGCCATGGCCACGGTGTAGATCGCGTTCTTCAGGCCGTTGTTGGCCTCGTTGGCGATCGGCTTGTCGGTCGGCTTCTGGTTCATGCCGGGCTCGAAGCCGCCGCCCTGGATCATGAAGCCCGGGATGACGCGGTGGAAGATGGTGTTGTCGTAGTGACCCTTGTTCACATAGGCCAGGAAGTTGGCGGTCGACTGGGGCGCCTTCTCGGCGTCGAGCTCGAGGGTGATGACGCCCATGCCGGCGATGTGCAGTTCGACTTGCGGATTGGCCATGTTCATTTCTCCAGGGTGGCTTTGAGGATGGTGACTGGGGTGCTGGGCACGTTCTGGTGGCCTCCGAGGTTGCGGACGGCCACCTTGCGGATGGCATCGACCGTCTCCATGCCGCTGACCACCTTGCCGAACACGGCATAGCCGTGGCCGTCGGGGCGCGGGGCATTGAGGCCGTCGTTGTTGACCACGTTGATGAAGAACTGGGCCGTGGCCGAGTTCGGGTTGGGGGTGCGCGCCATGGCGATCGTGCCGCGGTCGTTCTTCAGTCCGTTGCCGGCTTCCAGCGGGATCGGTCCGCGCGTCGCCTTCTGGGTCATGTCGGCGGTGAAGCCGCCGCCCTGGATCATGAAGCCGTCGATCACGCGGTGAAAGATGGTGCCGTCGTAGTGCCTGTCCTGCACGTACTGAAGGAAATTCTCCACCGTCCTGGGGGCCTTCTGCGGGTAGAGCTCGAGGACGATGTCGCCGGCCGAGGTGTTCAGGCGCACCTTGGGGTTGGCCGTCTGGGCGGCAGCCCCGGAGGCCCCCCAGCCGATGCTCAGGGCAAGCGCCGCCGTCATCAGGGGCAGCTTCAGGCGCGCCAGGCGCGTGGATTTCAATCGGTTTGTCATCAGGCGTTTCCTTCGTAGAAGATCTTCCAGCCGTCCGGCTCCAGTATCCAGTACTGGCGCAGGGTGACACCGCGCAAGCTGCCTCGTGGCACCTCGCCGAATGTCACGACCATGGTGTCGTCGCTGTCCTTCCAGTTCAGGATGGACAGGTCCTTGAGTTCCAGCTCGCGCGGTCCGCGGGCGTGCAACTCTTCCTGGGTGCGCTGCCACCAGGTTCCAGCGTCGCTTCCCGGCACCTCGAAGCGGGACGAATAGAACCCGCGCAGCCGCTCGGTGTCGGCATCGCTTCGGGCCTGCCTCCAGGACTCCAGGGCGCCCTGGAAGGCGGAGCGGGACTGCACCACGGCATCGGGGGGCACCCACTGCAGCTCCGGCGCGATCACCACCGGCGTGGAGCGGATCTCGACCGTGCGCAGCAGACGCTGCATGTCCGGGTTGGACAGCACCACGCAGCCGTCCGAGGCCAGCGGTGCCCGCACGAACTGCTCGCTGGGTGTGCCGTGCAGCCAGATGCCGCTGCCGCTCTTGCCCCGCTGCAGGTCGAGCGGGTTGGGGTAGTTGATCGGCAGCGCACCGGCTCCGTAGAGATCGGGCAGGCTGCGCGGGTCGAGGCTGCTGGTGATGTGGTAGACACCCAGGGGTGTGCGTTTGTCGCCTTCCACGGCCTTGTCGATGCCGGACAGCCCGACGGAGATGTAGAAGTCGCCTAGCAGCCGCATGCGGGGTGCACCGGTGGTGTTGCGGCCACCCTGGTTCTCGAACAGATACAGCCTCGAACGCGAGGCATCGACGGCGATGGCGTGCCGGGACCGGGGGGACAGCGCGAGGAACTGGGCCGGGATGCTGCCTTCGGGAGGACGTTCGGTCAGGGCGCGCAGGCGCCGGCGGGACTCTTCCCGCAGCGCCTGGAGCTGCTCGGGCGCTGCCTCGGCCTTGGTGTCGGGCACATCGCCGAGCCGCCGCACCGGCCGGACCTGCAGGCTGAGCAGGTCACCGAGCACGAGTTGCGCGAGCTGGAAGTTGGGATGCTCTGCCACCAGCTTTTCGGCCAGTTGAAGGGCCCGCCGGTGTTCGCTCCTGCCGATGTGCTGGTAGATGTCGATCAGCCGCGCTTCCGCTGTGCCCAGGACCGGCGTCACGTCCTCGATGTGGTCTCCCGGGTGGCCCGGCTGCAGCAGGGTGGCGCGATCGATCACCGATGCCTGCAGCGCGGCCGGATCGGTGCGCGCGATCGCACTTTCGATGAGGGAGGGCATGCCGGGCACGGGCGCCGCTCCCTCGTCACCGGCCCCTGCGTTGCGGTGCGGGCCTGCGGTCAGTCCGTGCACGAGCAGGATAACTGCGGCCAGCCCGGTGAAGGCCAGCGGGACCCACCGACGCAGACGGGGCCCCGCTGCCGGCCAGGACATCGGCTCGGACGCGGACAGGCTGGATTGACCCTCGTGCGCGTGAGGCCCTGCGGTCATCAGGATCCCGAGACCTCTCGGACGATCAGCCACCGGTTGTCGCTGCGGACCATCTCCAGCACCTTCGGGCTGGTGACATACAGGTGGTCTGAGCTGTAGGTCTGCCGAAAGCGTGCGGTGGCCCGGTCGCCGTCGACGGACACCTCCAGGTCGTTCACGTCGACATCGATGCGCTGGCGCGGGACGATGCGGGAGCGACGCTCGGACTCCCATGCGGCGCGGGTCTTTCCACCCTGGGGCTGGAAGTCGGGCGCGTAGGCGGCCAGGTAGTCCTGCATGTTGCGGGAAGACCAGGCGCTGGCCCAGGCCTGCACCGCCGCCTCCACCCCCGCACTGGCCGGACCGCCGGGGCCTGCCGCGGAGGGCTGTGGGGACGAGGCCGCACGGGAAACCGGAGCGGATGTGCCGGTCATCGCCGCACCACGGCCCTGCACCGCAAACAGGCTGCGGATCAGGTTGAGCTTGGGCGCGACGCCGGTGTTGCTGCCATCGAGCTGCAGGGCCTTGCTGTAGGCCTGGCTGGCCAGCTTCGCATAGACATCACCCAGGTTTTCGTGGGCGGTCGCGTAGCTGGGGTTGGTGCGGATGGCCATCTCCAGGGCCACCCGGGCCTTGTCGAACTGGCTCTGGCTGGCATAGAGAACGGCCAGGTTGTTGTAGGGTTCGGGCAGTTCGGGGTAGTCCTCGGTCAGCTGCAGGAAGGTCGCGATGGCTTCGCTGGAGCGGCCGCTCTCGGTCTGGATCACGCCCTTGAGGAATCGCATCTGCGGGTCGCGCGGCTTGCCGGCGAGGTACTGGTCGGCCCGGGCCAGGGCCTCGGCCAGCTGGCCGGAACGCACCAGACGGTTGACCTCGGCATAGTCGTCGGTCTGGGCCTGGACCGATGACACTCCCAGCGTGGCGCTGACGGCGACCGCCAGGGCCAGGCGCCGCCATCGGCTCCCGCGTCCACCCTCACCGGTGTCGGATCGCGCAGGGGTGTGGTTCGGGTTGTGGGACATGGGACCTCGGATACGGACAGTGTGGCTGCTGGAACCAGAACCGGAACGCCGGGCTGCGTACGAGGCAGCGCACGGCTGGCGCGGCACTGCCTCCTGACCTGGCCGGAGGCCGGCTGGATATACTGATGCATTGTATCTGAGGGGTTGCCTGCGGTGCCATGGCTGCAGCGGCAGGCCGGGCCGGGTCCCATGTCGTTGGAGCCCTCGTCCAGCGACCCCGGTTTCTCCCACCATGCCGCTTTCCATCTACAACTCCCTGAGCCGCCGGGCCGAGGTCTTCAGACCTCTGGAACCAGGCCACGTGCGCATGTACGTCTGCGGCATGACGGTCTACGACCTGTGCCACCTGGGCCATGCCCGCTCCATGCTGGCTTTCGATGTCGTGCAGCGCTGGCTCAAGGCCAGTGGCTACCGCGTGACCTATGTCCGCAACGTTACGGACATCGACGACAAGATCATCGCCCGCGCGGTCAGGAACGGCGAGACCATCGCGTCGCTGACCGACCGCATGATCGATGCCCTGCACCAGGACGCCGATGCACTGGGCATCGAGCGCCCGACCTTCGAGCCACGGGCGACGGAGTACGTGCCGCAGATGCTGGACATCGTGCGCCGTCTGGAGGCCAAGGGGCTGGCCTACCGAAGCCCCAACGGCGACGTCAACTACGCGGTGCGCAGGTTCCCGGGCTACGGCAAGCTCTCGGGCAAGTCGCTGGACGACCTGCGGGCCGGCGAGCGGGTGGCGGTGGACGACGGCAAGCAGGACCCGCTGGATTTCGTGCTCTGGAAGGCCGCCAAGCCCGAGGAGCCGGCCGAGGCGAAATGGGACAGCCCCTATGGCAGCGGCCGGCCCGGCTGGCACATCGAGTGCTCGGCCATGAGCTGCCAGATGCTGGGCGAGAGTTTCGACATCCACGGTGGCGGGGCCGACCTGCAGTTTCCGCACCACGAGAACGAGATCGCCCAGAGCGAGGGGGCCACCGGCAAGCCGCTGGCGCGCTTCTGGATGCACAACGGGTTCGTGCGCGTGGACAACGAAAAGATGTCCAAGAGCCTGGGCAACTTCTTCACCATCCGCGAGGTGCTGCAGAAGTACGACCCCGAGACGGTGCGTTTCTTCGTGCTGCGCGCCCATTACCGCAGCGCCCTGAACTACAGCGATGCGCACCTGGATGATGCGCGCGCTGCGCTCAAGCGCCTGTACACCGCCCTGGCGGCGGTCGGGGCCGAGGAGCCTGAGGTTGTCGATTGGACGCAGCCTTTCGCGGCCCGGTTCAAGGCCGCCATGGACGACGACTTCGGCACGCCCGAGGCGGTGGCGGTGCTCTTCGAGCTGGC
>SBFS01000158.1 GCA_006227825.1 Burkholderiales bacterium
GCGATCGACCTTGGCACCGCCAACACCCTGATCTACGTGCGCAACAAGGGCATCGTGCTGGACGAACCCTCGGTGGTCTCGATCCGCCACGAGGGCGGCCCCCAGGGCAAGAAGACCATCCAGGCCGTGGGCCACGAGGCCAAGGCCATGCTGGGCAAGGTGCCGGGCAACATCGAGGCCATCCGCCCCATGAAGGACGGTGTGATCGCCGACTTCACGGTCACCGAGCAGATGCTCAAGCAGTTCATCAAGATGGTGCATCCGCGCTCGATGTTCAAGCCGAGCCCGCGCATCATCATCTGCGTGCCCTGCGGTTCGACCCAGGTCGAGCGCCGCGCCATCCGCGAGTCGGCGCTGGGCGCCGGCGCCAGCGAGGTCTACCTGATCGAGGAACCCATGGCCGCAGCCATCGGCGCCGGCCTGCCGGTGTCCGACGCCTCGGGCTCGATGGTGGTGGACATCGGCGGCGGCACGACCGAGGTCGGCGTCATCTCGCTGGGCGGCATGGTCTACAAGGGCAGCGTGAGGGTCGGCGGCGACCGCTTCGACGATGCCATCATCGCCTACATCCGCCGCAACTACGGCATGCTGATCGGGGAGCCGACCGCCGAGGCCATCAAGAAGGAAATCGGTTCGGCCTTCCCGGGCAGCGAGGTCAAGGAGATGGAGGTCAAGGGACGCAACCTCTCCGAGGGCGTGCCGCGCAGCTTCACCATCAGCTCCAACGAAATCCTCGAGGCGCTGACCGACCCGCTGAACAACATCGTCTCGGCGGTGAAGATGGCGCTGGAGCACACACCGCCCGAACTCGGTGCCGACATCGCCGAGCGCGGCATGATGCTCACCGGCGGCGGGGCGCTGCTGCGCGACCTGGACCGCCTGCTGGCCGAGGAAACCGGCCTGCCGGTGCTGGTGGCCGAAGAGCCGCTGACCTGCGTGGTGCGCGGCTGCGGCATGGCCCTGGAGCGCATGGAGCGCCTGGGCACCATCTTCACCAGCGAGTGATCCGGCGCCGGTCGCCGGCGCCCGTCCCATCCCCGAGCCCGCCTCCGACATGCCACTGGGCACCCTGGACCGCACGCCACCGCCCTTCTTCAGGCAGGGTCCGTCGGCGCTGTCCAAGCTGGTGCTCTTCAGCGCCGTCTCGGTGTTCCTGATGGTGGCCGACCTGCGCCTGGACCTGACGGCCCCCCTGCGCTCGGCCGTCGCCACCGCGCTGTACCCCGTGCAGTGGGCGGTGATGCAGCCGGTTCAGGCGGCGGCCGGGGTCGGAACCTACTTCAGCTCCCTGCACCGGGCCCAGCAGGCCGAGATCGATGCCCTGCGCCGCCTGGCCCGCCAGGCCGACCGGCAGCTGCAGGTGGAGCAGCTGGAGCTGGAGAACCGCCAGCTGCGGGCGCTGCTGTCGATGCGCGAGCGCATCACCAGCCCGGGCATGGGCGCCCAGGTGCTGTACGACACCGCCGACCCCTTTTCCCGGCGTGTCGTGATCGACCGCGGACAGACGCACGGCATCGTGCCGGGGTCGCCCGTGGTGGACGAGTCGGGTGTGCTGGGCCAGGTCACGCGCGTCTATCCGCTGGTGTCCGAGGTGACCCTGCTGATCGACCGGGACCAGGCCATTCCGGTGCTGAACGTGCGCACCGGCGTGCGCAGCGTGGCCTTTGGCCAGCCCTCGGCCGATGGCGACGGGCTGGAGCTGCGCTACACCCTGGCCAGCGCCGACATCGAGGAAGGCGACCTGCTGACCACCAGCGGCATCGACGGTGTCTATCCGCCCGGCCTGCCGGTGGCCCGCGTGACCCGGATCGAGCGGCGCGACGAGTCCTCGTTCACCCGGGTGCAGTGCGAGCCTCTGGCGCGGGTGCAGGGGTCGTTGCATGTGCTGGTGCTCGAACCCACGGGCACCCAGTTGCCGCCACCGCCCGAGCCCGTGGCGGCGGCCGGCAGGTTGCGCGGCCGGCCGGCCGCCGGCGCTCCCGGGGGTGCGCCATGATCATGCGTCCCGGACAGCAGCTGCTGCTGCCCGCCAACCGGGCTTTCATCTGGGCCAGCCTGGTGGCCGCGCTGGCGCTCAACATGCTGACCAACATGGGGCTGTGGGGTCGCTCGGCCTGGGTTCCCGACCTGCTGGCCGTGACCCTGGTGTTCTGGTGTGTCCATCAGCCGCTTCGCATCGGCGTGGGCGTCGCCTTCCTTTTCGGCCTGCTGATGGATGTGCACCAGGGCGCGCTGCTGGGACAGCACGCGCTGGCCTACACGGTGATGGCCTACTTCGCCGTTGCCATGCACCGGCGCCTGCTCTGGTTCGCCGTGCCGACCCAGGCGGTGCAGGTGTTCCCGCTGTTCCTGGCGGCGCACCTGCTGGTGCTGGTGGTGCGCATGGCCGCCGGTGGCACGTTTCCGGGCTGGCCCTTCGTCCTGGCCCCCGTGATCGAGACCCTGCTGTGGCCGGCGGTGAGCGTGCTGCTGCTGGCCCCGCAGCGCCGGGCGCCGGACCCCGACGAGAACCGGCCGCTGTGACGCCTGCGCCAAGCCGACCCGGGATGCGCCCATGACCGAGATCCGCGATGTCGAAGCCGAGCTGGACCGCTTCCGGTGGCGGGTGCTGGTCGCGGGCCTGGCGGTGCTGCTGGCATTCGGCCTGCTGGCCGCCCGCATGGTCTACCTGCAGGTGCTGCAGCACGAGCAGCTGATGGCGCAGGCCGAAAGCAACCGCACGGCGGTGCTGCCGGTGGTGCCCAACCGGGGGCAGATCGTCGACCGCAACGGCCTGGTGCTGGCCACCAACTTCTCGGCCTACACGCTGGAGATCACGCCCTCGAGGGTCGGGGACCTGGAGGCCACCATCGACGCCCTCGGCGAAGTGGTGGACATACAGCCTCGGGACCGCCGGCGCTTCCGGCAGCTGCGCGAGGAGTCGCACCGCTTCGACCCGCTGCCGATCCGCACCCGGCTCACCGACGAGGAGGTGGCCCGCTTCACCGCGCAGCGCTACCGCTTTCCGGGGGTGGACGTGCGCGCCCGCCTGATCCGGCACTACCCCAACGGCGAGACAGCCAGCCACGTGATCGGCTACATCGGGCGCATCAACGAACGCGAGAAGGCGTTGATCGAGGACTGGCCCGAGGAGGAACAGGCCAACTACCGGGGCACCGAGCACATCGGCAAGCTGGGGGTCGAACAGAGCTTCGAGCGCCAGCTGCACGGCATCACCGGCTTCGAGCGCGTCGAGACCTCCGCCGGTGGCCGCGCGGTCCGACAGCTGGCCAGCACGCCGGCGGTGCCGGGCGACACGCTGGTGCTGTCGATCGACATCCGGCTGCAGAAGCTGGTGGAGGACATGTTCGGCGAGCGCCGCGGAGCCCTGGTCGCCATCGACCCGCGCAACGGCGAGGTGCTGGCCTTCGTGTCCAAGCCGACCTTCGACCCCAACCTGTTCGTCGAGGGCATCGATGTCGAGAACTGGCGTGCCCTCAACGAGTCGATAGACCGGCCGCTGCTCAACCGGGCCCTGCGTGGAACCTATCCGCCCGGGTCGACGTACAAGCCCTTCATGGCCCTGGCGGCGCTGGAAACCGGCACGCGCACGCCGCAGACCGTCATCAACGACCCGGGCTACTGGGTGCTGGGCAACCACCGTTTCCGCGGCCGCGCCACCGGGCCGACCAACCTGCACCACAGCATCGTCCAGTCCAGCAACGCCTACTACTACTCGCTGGCCCACGAGATGGGCGTGGACGCCATCCACGACTTCATGAAACCGCTGGGCTTTGGCCAGCTCACCGGCATCGACCTGCGCGGCGAGCTGCGCGGGGTTTTGCCGAGCCAGGCCTGGAAGCGCGAGACCTACCGCCGGCCGGACCAGCAGCGCTGGTACGCGGGCGAGACGATCTCGCTGGGCATCGGGCAGGGGTACAACAACTTCACCATGCTGCAGCTGGCGCATGCCATGGCCACCCTGGCCAACGGCGGCGTCCGGCACACCCCCCATGTGGCGCTGGCGACCCAGAGCGTGCTGGCCCGGCAGCGCACCACCCTCTCCAGCCCGCAGGGCACGGACCTGGGCTACCGGCCCGAGAACCTGAGAGCGGTGCTGCGCGCGATGGAAGACTCGACCGTCAGCGGCACGGCGACGCGGGTCTTCGCCGGAGCCGGCTACCGCAGCGGCGGCAAGACCGGCACCGCCCAGGCGGTCACCATCGGCCAGAAGGACCGCTACGACGCGGACAAGCTCGAGGAGCACCAGCGCGACCACTCGCTGTACGTGGCCTTCGCGCCCGCCGAGAACCCGCGCGTGGCGCTGGCCGTGATCGTCGAGAACGCCGGTTTCGGTTCCGCCCACGCGGCCCCGATCGCGCGGCGGGTGTTCGACTACCTGCTGATGGACCAGTATCCCAACCCGCAGGACATGGCCGCGGTGCGCAAAGGCCAGGCCACGGCGCCCATCGGCACACCGCTCAAGGCCAGCGAGATGCCCTGGCCGCCGGAGCCGCCCACGGTGCCCGCCGCCGTGACGGCAAGCCCCTGAAGCCGGCTCAGCGCACCCACGCGTCGTAGGACGTCTTGAGGATGAGCGCCGTCACCACCAGGATGAAGGCCACCCGCACGAAGCCGCTGCCGTGCTTGAGGGCCAGGCGCGTGCCCAGCAGGCTGCCGACCACGTTGGCGAGCGCCATCACCACGGCGAAGTGCCACCAGACATGGCCCTTCCACGCGAACAGCATGAGCGCGGCCAGGTTGGAGGTGGTGTTGAGCAGCTTGGCGCTGGCACTGGCGTGCAGGAAGTCGTAGCCCAGCCAGCGCACGAACAGGAAGACGAAGAAGCTGCCGGTGCCCGGACCGAAGAAGCCGTCGTAGAAGCCGATGGTCAGGCCCAGGGTGGCGGCAGCCAGCGCTTCGCGCCGGCCTGCAAAGCGCGGCAGGTGGTGCCGTCCGAGGTCCTTTCGGGCCAGTGTGTAGACCAGCACCGCCAGCAGGATGACCGGCAGCGCACGCCGCAGGAAGTCGGGCGAGATGACGGTGACCGCCCAGGCCCCGGCCATGGAACCGGCGAAACAGACCGCGGCGGCCGGCAGCAGCGCGGCCCAGGGCATGCGCACCCGCCGTGCGTACTGCACCGTGGCGGCGGCCGTGCCCCAGATGGACGCGCTCTTGTTGACCCCGAACAGGGTGGCCGGGTGGGTGTTGGGAAAGACGGCGAACAGCGCCGGCACCAGGATGAGACCGCCACCCCCGACGATCGCATCGACAAAGCCGGCAAACAGCGAGGCCAGCGAAACCAGGAACAGCTCCATGGCAGCGATTGTCACCGCAGGATGGCCGCCGACCTGGCCGGGCTGTCACGGGCGGGATCCGGCCCCGAGCGGATTGCGGATTCAGGCTGTCAGCGCTTCGGTGGCGGCCTGCCCCTGGAGCCAGCCACAGGCCCAGGCCAGGGCCTGCGCCAGGTCGGACAGCGCATCCGGCCCGGGTGCTTCGCCCAGCCCGAAAGACCGGGCCCGGATGGCCAGCAGGGTCGCCGGCGGCGCCGGGTGGCCGTTCAGGTCCTGGTAGACCTGCAACACGGCTTCCGGGGCGAGCGCATGGCTGCCGATGCCGCCACCGCGTGCCGGTCGCAGGGCCCGGACCTCGAAGGCCTGGTCGAGTCCTGTCGCGGCGTCGACGAACAGCACGTGCTCGCGGCCCGCCAGGTCCAGCGCGTGTTCGACCTGAAGCTGGAAATCGGTCAGGAACTCCACGCGGCCCGCGGGCAGTGCAGCCTTCGCATGCGCCTGCAGGCGCTCGGCCAGCAGCGGCCCGAGCGCGTCGTCGCCCCGGCTGGGGTTGCCCCAGGCCAGCACCAGCAGCGGAGCTGGTGCTGCCGTCATTGCGCCCGCTCCATCGGGTGCGGCGTGGCCCCGCGTTGCGTTTCGCCGGTGGACGAGCGCAGCACATGGTCGAGCACCTCGCCACGCGCGTCGCGCAGCGTGACCGAAAGCGGCATCTGGCCCAGCGCGTGGGTGGCACACGAGAGGCAGGGGTCGTAGGCGCGGATGGCCACCTCGATGTGGTTGAGCAGCGGCTCGGTGATGGTCTGGCCGTCCAGGTACTGCAGCGCGACCGAACGCACCGCCTCGTTCATGGCCTGGTTGTTGTGCGTGGTCGAGACGATGAGGTTGCAGCGGGTCACCAGGTCGTCGTCGCCCACCTCGTATTCGTGGATCAGGGTGCCGCGCGGCGCCTCGATGACACCGACACCGCTGCGCTGGCGCTCGCCCGTGGCCTGCAGCGGACCGTCGAGAATGGCCGGGTCGTCCAGCAGATGCGCGATCACCTCCACGCCGTGCAGCAGCTCGATCATGCGCGCCCAGTGGGTCGCCAGCACCGCGTGCACCGGCCGTCCGCCGTGCGCCGCGACGAAAGCCTGGCGTCGGGCTTCGGCGCGCGGCGTCGGGATGTGGTCGCAGTTCTGCAGCCGGGCCAGCGGGCCGACACGGTACCAGCCGGCCTCGGGGCCGAGCGCGCGGCGGTAGGGGAACTTCATGTAGGTCCAGGGCTTGACCGCCTCGTCGATCAGCTCGCGGTAGCGCTGGTCCTCGAAGCCGTCGACCGCGATGCGGCCGTCGGCCTCGCGCAGGCGCAGGGCCCCGTCGTACAGCTCCATCGCGCCACCGGGGCCGATGAGCGACATCATGGCCGCGGGCGTTTCGCCGAAGTGCTCGTACGCAGGCGGCAGGCCGGTGTGCAGGTGCTGGGCCAGGTCCACCGCCGCCTCGGCCCAGGCCAGCACCTCGGGCAACTGGGCGCGCAGCGTGTCGCGGTCTTCGCGGGTGACGGCGCGGTTCATGCCGCCGGGCACCGAGCCGGTGCCGTGCACCCGCTTGCCCGATGTGATGCGGATCAGCTCCTGGCCGAACTTGCGCAGCATGATGCCCTGGCGCGCGGCCTCGGGATGGGCCTGCGCCACGCCGACGATGTTGCGCTGCGCGACGGCGGCATCGAAGCCGAACAGCAGGTCGGGCGAGGACAGGTGGAAAAAGTGCAGCGCGTGGCTCTGGACGATCTGGCCGTAGTGCATCAGGCGGCGGATCTTGTCGGCGGCCTCGGGCACCGGCCAGCCCCCGACCACGCGGTCCAGCGCCTTGGAGGCCGCCAGGTGGTGCGAGACGGGGCAGATGCCGCACAGGCGCTGCACCATGACCGGCACCTCCCAGTAGGGCCGGCCGACGATGAACTGCTCGAAGCCGCGGAACTCGACGATGTGCAGCCTCACCTGCTGCAGGCGCTGCTGGTC
>SBFS01000216.1 GCA_006227825.1 Burkholderiales bacterium
GGTGATGCCGATGGGCGATCGGGGACACCCTGGGCCGCATTGAAGTTGGCCAGACAGGCAAGCGTGTCTGGCACCCGCACCGCCGTGGTCGGCGGCGGGTTCGACCGGCGTCGGCGGAGCGCGGCCGCTGGCCACAGGCGAAGTCCGGGGCGGCTCAGCCCCTGAATGCCCGCACGGCCTCTGCCAGGCGGACCGCCTGCTGCTGCAGGCTGGTGGCCGCTGCGGCGGACTGCTCCACCAGCGCTGCGTTCTGCTGGGTCGACTGGTCGAGCTGGGTGACGGCGGTGTCGACCTGCGAGATGCCGTCGGCCTGCTCCCGGGTGGCGCTCGAGATTTCCTCGATGAGGCCGGAGACCCGCTGCACGCTGCCGACGATCTGCGACATGGTCTCCCCGGCCTTGCCGACCAGGGCGGTCCCCTTGCGGACCTTTTCGCCGCTGTCGTCGATCAGGCTCTTGATGTCCTTGGCTGCAGCCGCGCTGCGCTGCGCCAGGCTGCGCACCTCGCCGGCGACCACCGCAAAGCCGCGGCCCTGCTCGCCGGCACGCGCCGCCTCCACCGCCGCGTTGAGCGCCAGGATGTTGGTCTGGAAGGCGATGCCGTCAATGAGGGACGTGATGTCCGAGATGCGCCGGGCGCTGTCCTGGATGCTGGACATGGTGTCCGACACCTCGGAGAACTCGTGGCGCCCGTTGTCGGCGTCGGCGCTGGCTTGCCGGGCCAGACGCTCGGCTTCGCGGGTGCGCTCGGCGTTGTTGGCCACGGTGGCGTTCATCTGGGCCATGCTGGCGGCCGTCTGCTCCAGGCTGGCGGCCGACTGCTCGGTCCTCGAGCTCAGGTTGGCGTTGCCCTGGGCGATCTCGGTGCTGGCCACCTGCAGGCCGTCGATCTGCTGCGAGACATCGTCCAGCAGGGAGCGCAGGTTCAGGCCGGCCTGGTTGACCGCCCGGGCCAGCAGGCCGATGTCGTCCACGCGGTCCAGGGGCGGCATTTCCATGCTCTGTCCCGCGGCGACCTGCTCCGCGTGGTTGAGGATGTGCCGGATGGGTGTCGTGACCTGCCGCTCGACCCACCACGAACCCAGGACCCCGGCGGCCCCCATCAGGGCCATCAGCGCGGGCACGGGAACGGGCAGCCACGCCGCCGATGCGGCGCAGGCCAGCACCATTGCGAGGATGCCCAGCCTCACACGCCACGCGGTCGGCAGGAGCTGCGGCAGGGACATCCAGCGCAGCCAGCCGGAACGGATGACCAGCCCGCGGTGGAAGGCCAGGCCCTTGTTCTGGCCTGAGCGGAACCCGGCGTAGAGCTTCTCGCAGGCGGCCACCTCCTGTGCGGAGGGCTTGGTCCGCACGGACAGGTAGCCCACGGTGGCGCCCTGGCGCCGGATGGGTGTGGCGTTCGCCCGCACCCAGTAGTGGTCTCCGTTCTTGCGGCGGTTCTTGACCAGCGCCGTCCATGACTTGCCTGCCTTGAGCGTCTGCCACATGTCGGCAAAGGCCTCGGGCGGCATGTCCGGGTGGCGCACCAGGTTGTGCGGCTGGCCGATCAGCTCGCTCTTGTCGAAACCGCTGACCTCGATGAAGGCCGCGTTGGCGTACGTCAGGTGGCTCTGGACGTCGGTGGCGGACATGAGCGTCACGCCGTCGCGGATCGGGTACTCGCGTTGGCTCACGGGCTGGTTGTTGCGCATGCTGCTTCCTGCTGGGTAAGTGGGTCTTCAATAGGGTCTGAACCGGAGGACAGACACCGCATGGGCAGATGCGCAGAGGGGCCGGGCAGAAGTCCGGTCGTTGTCGACCTGACGGACAAGGCATGCCGGGGCGCATTCGCTTGTCCGGGATAATCGGATCGCGCTGTGCCGGGAGAAAGCCGGAAATGGAGGGTGTTTTCCGCTGATCGCAGGCAATGTGAGCGCGATCACATCGGCGGCGTGCGAACGGGGTGCGCGCGGCAGCGCACCGCAGATGAGGTGGCCGGGGTCAGCCGGCCGTTGCCGAGCGGCCGGCGCAGTCGGCCAGCACGCCATGCCAGCGATCGAGCTTCCTGAGCTGGCCCTGTTCGACCAGGGTGCCGAGGTAACGGCTGACGGTCTCCCGACGCGAACCCAGCAGATCGGCCAGCTGGGCATGGCTCGGAATGCGGAAGGAGCAACTGCCTTCCTCCGTGGCGATCATTTGAAGCGCGCGGTGAAGCCGGCGGCCGAAGTCGTCTTCGCGAAGCAGGCCGGACCAGTCTGTCACGCAGTTCACGAAGCGCCCCGCGGCATCGACCACGGCCGCCAGAAACCGCTCGTCCGACAGGGCTTCGTTGTGCAGCAGCTCTGCCCGCGCAGCGCAGACGCGCATCGGCGTGAGGCTGGTCAGGGTCAGCGGGGATCGGTGCCTGAAAGCACTGCCGAGACCGACCACCCGTCCCCGGCCGAGAAAGATGATGGCCTTGTGCTTTCCGGCGGTCACGGTTCGCGACCCTTTGGCCTGTCCGACCTTGATCACACCCAGCGTGTCCTGGTGCTCGCCCTGGACTTCCAGCACCGAATCGGGCCTGACGGAAAACTCCCGCACCTGGAGCTTGTCGGCGGCGCCGGGCACGGACTGGAAAACGCAGCGGTGACGCGTCAGGCAGTGGGTGCAGGAGGGTGACACATCGCGGGAGGGGGCTGCTTCTGGTGAGAGCTTCATGGGGCTGACCAATACTGGGATGGGCCGGGACTGACCCGGGCACACAACAACGACATGACACGGCAAGGGAATGCCGGACCGCTCAAGCCAGCGCCGTATCCTAGCGGCAAATACGACTTCCCGTATCCCGCTTTCGTTCCGGCTGGTCGCCGTTCTTGTGAGTGTGGTCACATTGGGGGCGTGTGGCGGGACAGGTTTGTGCCCCTGTCGCCGATGATGGGGCGACTACCCGCAGGCACCATGACGCCCACCCACCCCGGCTGACTTGACGGGGTCGCGCTGTCGGGCCTGGACACCCCATCACGGAGAACGGCGTGCTGACGGCAACTGACGACCTCGATGACCTGACCTCATGGCTGCTGGTGCTCGAGCGCATCGTGGAGCAAAGCGGCAACATGGTCGTGGTGACCGATGCCGACCAGAGGGTCAGCTGGGTGAACCGGACCTACACGAAGGTCACCGGATGGACGCTGGAAGAGGTGCGTGGCCGAAGGGCCGGTGAGAGGCTGCACGGCCCGTTGACCGACCGGAACGTGACGCTGGCGATGAGCGGGTCGCTGCGTGCCGGCCTGTCGGTCTCCGGCGTCGAGGTCATCAACTACCGCAAGAACGGCGAGCCCTATGTCGCCCTGCTCAACATCGAGCCCATTCGCGACGGGCAGGGCAACACGGTGGCCTACTTCTCGATCCAGAGCGACGTCACCGAAAGGCGTGCGCTGGAGCAGGCCAACGCGCGGCTGCAGCAACAGTTGCAGGTGGCGCAGTCGCTGGCGCGGCTCGGGCGCATCACCTACCGCAGGGCCACCCAGGATCTGCAATGGTCGACCGAGGTCTGCGACCTGCTGGAGCTCGATCGATCGGTCTTGGAAGGGCCCTGTTCCATGCTCATGGATTTTGTGGAGGATGCTTCCAAAGAACAGCTCATCGAGGCCGCGCGCCGCGGCGTGGAATCGGGCGATGAGATCGACGTGGAAGTGCCGGTCGTCAGCGCACGCGGAGGGAGGCGATGGGTGCGCTGCCGGGCCCTGCCGCAGGTCGATGGCCAGTCCTGGAAGATGCCGGAGACATGGACGGTCCAGGATGTCACCCTCTACCGGGAGAAGCTGGAGCAGAAGCGGTCAACCAACGAGCGTCTTCAGGCCATGGTGGACGAACGGACTCGCCACCTGCAACAGGCCAACCATTCGCTGGAGGCTTTCTCCCATGCGCTCTCGCACGACCTGAAGAAGCCCATCCGGCACATGGTCAGCTACGCCGAGATCACCCGGGAGCTGCTGGCCGGTGGAGACGCCGAAGCCGCGATGAACTATGCCGGCAAGGTGGCCGCTGCCGGTGTCCGGCTGCAGCACCTGATCGACGGGATGCTGGGCTTTTGCCGCCTGGGCCGAAAGGGCATCAGCCCGGCGGACGTGGACCTCAGGGTCCTGATCACCGAGTGTCTGGACGAGACAGCCTCCTCGTTCCCGGCGCGTGTCTTCTCGGTCGATGGCATCGCGCAACTGCCCGTGGTCCGGGCGGACCCGGTTCTCATCCGGGACGTCTGGTGCAACCTGCTGGACAACGCGTTCAAGTACTCGCAGATGCGGCCGGTGACACAACTGGAGTTCGGCGCAACGGAGGCCGGCGAGGGGTGGACGGTGTTCCTGCGTGACAACGGCTGCGGGTTTGCACAGGGCCAGCAGGAGAGCATCTTCGAGATGTTTTCCAGGGCCGCGACGGACCAGCAGATCCACGGCGACGGCATCGGGCTGGCCATGTGCCGGCGCATCGTCCATTCGCACGGAGGTCGGATCTGGGCCGAGTCGAAGTCGGGTGAAGGGTCGACCTTCTTTGTCTTCCTGCCGTACGGCGAGAGGACGTGAGGCCAGGGGCTCTCGCTGGCCTGGCCATCCGGTGCCAGGACCGGGGCTGACCGGTCGATGCCCTGATCTGGGGCGCAAACACCGTTTTATTCCGCGCCCATGCAGGGCGCCGGATGGCGATGATGCTGGTAATTGCCCCAGATTCCGGAAAAATCATGAAACTGCCCTTCAACCAACGTCTTCTGGTCGCCTTTGTCGTGCCTGCCGTGCTGTTTGCAGCGGCGCTGGCGACCGCCATCGTTTCCCTGGTCAGCACCGAGCGGCAGTTCGAGCGCTACCTGCAGAAAGAAGCGGCGCTGGCCAGCAGCGTCAGCGAGATGTACGCACAGGGGCTGCAGATGGGGCAGGCCCTGCGCAACGCGATGCTTGACCCCGAAAATCAGACGGCTTATCGGAACCTGGAGGCGGCACGCGACGCCTACAGCGCAGCTTATGACAAGGCCCGCAGCCTTTCCGCAGGGCTGAGCGTGGAGCCTGCCGTTTCGGCGCTGGAGGCGCTTCGGGCCAGCCAGGCGCAGGCGCAGCAGCAGGTGCTCGACACCCTCAAGACCGACCGCGACCAGGCCATCACCCTGCTGAACGCCACGGAAACGCCGGCGTGGCGGGCGCTTCGGGGTGCCTTGCTGCAACTGCGGGATGACATGGGCATCCTGACCGAGCAGACGCAGGTCAGGGTCAATGCCCACGTGAACCGGGCGCAGCAATGGTCCGTCGGCCTGGCTGTGCTGGCCGTGATGGTGGCAGCCTCGCTGGGCCTGATGCTCAGGCGGACTCTGCGCCGGGAGATCGGGGGTGATCCGGAGGTCGCCCGCGCTGCCCTGGGCCGGATCGCCGGTGGCGACCTCACCGGTCAGATTCCACAGGCCCAGCATCCGCAGAGCCTGATGGGAGCGCTGGCGGGGATGCAGACTTCGATGCGCGAGCTGGTCTCGCAGGTGCAGCAGACAAGCGGGCACATCGAGACGGCCAGTACCGAAATCGCCGTGGGCAACCAGGACCTGAGTGCCCGCACGGAGGCAGCGGCCAGCAACCTGCAGCAGACCGCCGCCAGCATGGAAGAGCTGACCAGCACGGTGCGCAGCAGTGCGCAGGCGGCGCAGCAGGCGAACCAGCTGGCCGCCAGTGCGGCCGATGTCGCGGCCCGGGGTGGCCGGGTGGTGGGCAACGTGGTCTCGACCATGGAAGAGATCAACCAGAGCAGCCGCAAGATCAGCGACATCATCGGCGTCATTGATGGCATCGCGTTCCAGACCAACATCCTGGCACTCAACGCGGCGGTGGAAGCGGCCCGTGCGGGCGAGCAGGGCCGCGGGTTCGCGGTGGTGGCCGGCGAGGTGCGCAGCCTGGCCCAGCGCAGCGCCAATGCGGCCAAGGAGATCAAGGGCCTGATCGGCACCAGCGTCGAAAAGGTCGAGGCGGGCAGTCACCTGGTCAGTGAGGCCGGACAGACCATGAACGAGATTGTCGGCTCCGTGCAGCGCGTGTCCGACATCATCGGGGAGATCACCGCGGCCGCCGGCGAGCAAAGCGCAGGGATTGCGCAGGTCAACACCGCGGTCACCCATCTGGACCAGATGACCCAGCAGAATGCGGCGCTGGTGGAGCAAAGTGCCGCCGCAGCGGCCAGCATGAAGCAGCAGGCGCTTCGGCTGGCCCAGGTGGTGGGGACTTTCCGGGTCGCATAAGGACCGGTTGCTGGACCGGTTCCTCCGGGCTGATCAACGCGTCACTCGTCGTTTACATTTGTCTGCGGGCCCGGCTGGCCGGCAAGGAGACAACATGAAGCGACGCATGCGATGGATGGCGCTGGCGGCATCGGCTCTCACATGGGCTGCTGCCCAGGCCGCCGAGGTCGTGTTCCAGCCCGTGGCCGAGGGCGTGTACGCCTTCGTCGGCGAGACCGAGGGCCGCACCTACGAGAACGAGGCGCTCAATGCCAACTTCGGCCTGGTGGTGACACCGGCCGGTGCGCTGCTGATCGACAGCGGGGCGAGCTGGCAGGGGGCCCGGCAGATCGCCGAGGCTGCGAAGAAGGTGACGCCTCAACCCATCAAGTGGGTGATCAACACCGGCGGGCAGGACCACCGCTGGATGGGCAACGGCTTCTTCCAGGCGCAGGGCGCCGAGACCATGGCGCACGCCGGGGCCGAGGCCGACATGCGGGCGCGCGGCCCCGAGCACCTGAAGGCCAATGCGCCGGTGCTCAAGGAAAAACTGGACGGCACCGGGGTGGTGCTGCCCACCCGCTGGCTGCAGGAGGCGGACACCAAGCTGGATCTGGGCGGGGTCGAGGTGCGCGTGGTGTACCGGGGCGGTGGCCACACCCCGGGCGACCTGATGGTCTGGCTGCCCAGGACAGGCGTGGTGTTCACCGGTGACGTGGTCTATGTCGACCGCATCCTGGGCCTGCATCCGGTCAGCAGGACCCGGACCTGGCTGCAGTCGTTCGAGGCGCTGGAGGCGCTCAACCCCCGGGTGGTGGTGCCGGGGCATGGCCGGGTGACCACGCTGGCGCAGGCGCAGAAGGACACCGGGGCCCTGCTCAAGGCCCTGCGTGCGGACATGGGCCGTGCGGTGGAGGCGGGCACCGACCTGGCCACGGCGGTCAAGGGCTTTGACGCCACGCCGTTCCGGCACCTGCAGCATGTGGATGTGTGGCTGCCCCAGCTGGCCAACCGCACCTATCTGGAAATGGAGATGGAGTGAGGG
>SBFS01000125.1 GCA_006227825.1 Burkholderiales bacterium
ACAGCTCGAAGCGCCCGGCCAGCAGGCCGTCCTGCTCCTGCAGCCGCTGCTCGAAAGTCTCGATGAAGTCGGTGAGGCCGGCCTGGGTGTCGTTGTAGTACAGCGTGTAGCTGATGGGCTGGCCGTCGGGGGTGGTGTGGCCGTAAAGAAGAGGAAGGAATTCCTTCACCGCATCCATGGCTGAGCGCTCCTGCGTCTTCACGCCGTTGAAAAATCCGAACTCGACTCCGGTGCGTTCACAGGCTTCCTGACCATGCGCAGACATCCATGGCAGGCTCAACAGCACGGAAATGACCAGCGACCAGCGCGCCATGGGAAGAGGGCGGATCGGCTTATTCACAGACGATGCCCTCCGGACGCACGGAGACCGAACCGCTGCGGGCCTTGTTGTAAGCCAGATACTCTTGCAGACGTTCCTTGGTGTTGGTCGTCATGGCTTCCAGTTCGTCCATGAGTCGACTTCCCTCAAGTCGCCTGGCATCACCAGCGAAGGCATTTCGACGTACACACGCTATGGCCCGCATCATCTGTTCCGAAACAGACTGCAATGCGATGTGATCGTTCTTGTCGACCAACACCATGGCCTGGTAGGCCCGCGCCACCTGCATCGCCGCCCGGTACTGCGCTGGCTCGGGGTACGCCGTGAGGATGTGGTCGCCAATGTCGTCGCGCACGCCGTCGCTGTCGGCGTCGATGCCTTCGAGCAGGGGCAGGCGGTCGAGCTGGGGCAACTGGCCGCTGGCTTCGAGCCGGGCGATCTGTTCCTGCGGTGTCGGCCCGGAAGCGGTGGCGGCGCCAGGGCCCTGGCCCTCCCCGCAGCCGCCGAGCGTCAGGCCGGCGGCCAGCGCCAGCAGCGCCAGGGCCCGGGGGCGTTGCGGTGGGACATCCCGGCCGCGTGCGGCAGTGCGCGCGGCGTGTGCTGTCTGCTTTTCAGACATGTTCTCCTCCCTGTGGTTTCTGCCCTCCGATGTATAGCAGGTGGCCAGATGCGGGAGAAGCGCTTACCGGGAGATCCATGCCCCGCAATGGGGATGCCGCCCGCGCGGGCGGCAGCGCGTCAGACCGGTTGCGCGGTCGAGGTCGACGGGCGCGGTGCGAAGCGGCGCAGCAGCCAGTGTGCCAATCCGGTGAAGGCCAGCAGGAGCAGCATGCCCAGGGCCCAGGCGGTCCAGGCCAGGGGGCTCAGCCAGCCCATCAGGGTGGCGGTTGATGGCAGCCAGGGTCCCATCCAGGCCAGCAGGTCGGCGGTCAGGGTCTGAAGGGCGGTCAGCCATCCGGTGTCGATCCAGGGCGCGAGCACCTCGGGCAGCGGCGGGGCCGGCAAGTTCCGGACGGCGTCGGCGAGTTGGCCGGTGCCGCCTTCCGGCACTGCGCCCAGAACCCATCCGGTCAGCGACACGGCCGCCCACACCGTCAGGGACCAGCCGGTGGCCAGCAGGGCGGCCACGCCCCAGAGCAGGGCGGTCATGATGCGGAGGCCTCGGCCGGCTGCCAGGCGCCGGCCAGCGCATCCAGCAGTTCGGTCTCGCCCTCGGCGAGGTGACCGTCGGCCTGCATGATGGCCTCGCAGTGCCGGCGCACCTGCATCCTCAGGTCGGGGGCGCGCACCTCGGACAGCAGCTGCTGGCGCACCTCGGCCGGAACGCCGGCGCACCACTGGCCGTCGCCGGTGGCCAGCAGGTCCAGGCAGAAGCGGTCCAGGATGGTCTTGAAGTCCTCGGAGGTCAGGCCGAGCTGCCGGGGAATGTCGAGCCGGTCCACGGCCTTGAGCTCGGTCATGGAATAGTGGCCGTCGGCCACCAGGGCCATGGCCAGCACGCGGGCGGCGGCTTCGGGGCTGTCGATGGGGTAGCTTTGCATGGCGGAAACTCCTGGAGGGTGGACGAATCAGAGTGGGACTGGCATTGAGGTCGCGGGTTCCATCGGCCAGGCGCGGCTGGCCGGCCGGGCAACCTGCTGGCGGCGCCGGACGCTGCGCACCAGGGCGTTGGCCACGTTCTGCAGCGCGGCGTCGAGTGCCTGGCGCGGATGGGCGCCGACGGCGCTGGCCACCAGGGTGCCCTGGCCTTCGGTGACGATGCTGACCTGGCAGACCTGGTCGGGGCCGCCGCGGGTGCCGTTGAGGTCGCGCAGGCGCACATGGACCTGCTGCACGCGCCCGCGCAGGCGCCGCAGAACGAAGCGCACGCGGCGCTCGGCAATCTGGCGCCAGCCTTCGGCCGGTGGCGTCGGGGTGAGGGAATCGATGCGGACCTGCATGGGAACCTCCTGGGGCTGGGTGGACGGGACAGGTTCAGGATAGGCGCCACAAGGACCAAATAAAAGCAGAAAATGTCGCAGCCAGGTTCAGGGAAAGTCGGACGATGCAGACGGAACTCAACTACAAGCACCTCTACTACTTCTGGGTCGCAGCCAAGGAAGGCGGCATGTCGCACGCGGCGGTGCGGCTGGGCATGGCGGTGCAGACGGTGAGTGCGCAGGTGCGCCTGCTCGAGAAGTCGCTCGGGAGGTCGCTGTTCAAGCCCTCGGGGCGCGGGCTGGCGCTGACCGAAGCCGGCCAGGTCGCGCTGCAGATGGCCGAGCAGATCTTCCAGATCGGCGGCCAGCTGCCGCTGGCGGTGCGCGAGGCCGGCCAGCAGGCCAGCCTGCGGCTGGTGGTGGGCATCTCCGACGGCCTGTCCAAGCTGGCGGTGCGTGACCTGCTCTCGCCGGTGCTGGGTGAGCCGCGTCTGCGCCTGATCTGCCACGAGGACAATTTCGACGACCTGCTGGCGGACCTGGCCCTGCACCGCATGGATGTGGTGCTGTCGGACCGGCCCGCGCCGGCCAACCCCAACCTGCGCCTGTACAGCCATGCGCTGGGGGCCACCGACGTCGGCTGGTACGCGCCGGCCCATTGGCTGGAGCAGACGAAGGCGGATTTTCCGCGCAGTCTGGAACACGTGCCGGTGCTGCTGCCCTGCGCGCAGGCTTCGGTGCGCGGCCGGATCGACCACTGGCTCGAGTCGCGCGGCGTGGTGCCCAAGCTGGTGGGCGAGTTCGAGGACAGCGCCCTGCTGGCCACCTTCGGCTCCGGTGGCATGGGTGTCTTTCCGGCGTCCGAGCGCATGCGGGAGAAGCTGGCCCAGGGCTACGGCCTGCAGTGGGTGGCGTCTTGCGAGGGCGTGCAGGAACACCGTTACGCGATCGGGACCGCGCGCAAGGTGCAGCACCCGCTGGTGCAGCGGCTGCTCGAAGGCGCAGAAGACTGAGCATCCGGGAGGGTTTGCAGCATGTTCGACGACCGCCTCGATGCCGCCCGGCAACTGGCCGGCCCGCTTGACCACCTCAAGCCAGCCCGTCCGCTGGTGCTGGCCATTCCGCGCGGGGCGGTGCCCATGGCCCGGCACCTGGCCCAGGCCCTGCAGGGTGACCTGGACGTGGTGCTGGTGCGCAAGCTTGGCGCGCCCGGCGAACCCGAGGTGGCGGTCGGTGCCGTGGACGAGAGCGGCTGGGTCTGGGTGGCCCCCTACGCGGCGCGCCTGGGCGCCGACGCGCACTACCTGGAGGCCGAGGCTGCACGGCAGCTGGAGCGCATCCGTGAGCGACGCCGGCGCTATTCACCGATCCGCGCGCCGCAGAGCGCGGGCGGGCGGACCGTGATCGTGGTCGATGACGGCCTGGCGACAGGGGCCACCATGACCGCCGCGCTGCACAGCCTGCGCCAGCAGAAGCCGGCGCGGCTGGTCTGCGCGGTGCCGGTGGCATCGCGCGAGGCGTTGGCCCTGGTGCGGCCGCTGGCCGACGAGGTGGTCTGTCTGCTGGCGCCCGAACATTTCCAGGCGGTGGGGCAGTTCTACCGTGAATTTCCCCAGGTGACGGACGACGAGGTCGAGGCCCTGCTGCGCGGCTGATCGGCCCGGTCGGCCAGGGCCTGCGCCGCAATGGGCAGGCCGTCCATCGACCACCCCCTGCCTGCCGCGTCCATGCCCTGGACCGCCTCGACACCGATGCGGCCCGGTTCCTGGCCGGCATCCGTTTCGAGCGCCAGCGAGCCATCGAGCAGCCGGGACTGCCAGGCATCGAGCTGCCGGCCGTAGATCGAGCGCAGGCTCTGGGGCAGCGCCAGATGGACACAGGTACCGTCCTCGAGGCCGAAAAGGCGAGCCCTGCCGGGGCGCAGCCGGCCGCTGGTGAAATCGCCGATCGCCTCGGCCACACAGCGTCCCGAGTCGGCCACGGCCGCCGCGACGAAGATGTCCGGTTCGCGCTGCACCCAGTCGCACACGCTGCCTATCTGGCGGATCGGCCGCTCGCGGCAGGCCTGGCTGACGCCGGCGCGGCCACCGTCGAGCATCGCGAACACCAGGTCGGCGCCTTCGCGCTGCATCGCCAGCGTGGCGGCATAGGCCAGCGCCGGGTCGTGCTGCTCGCCGCAGAAATGGGTCAGCAGGCGCGGGGACCGGCCGCTGGCACGCAGACCCTGGGCGAAGGCCGCACGGCCCTTGAGGCCGGGGCGCATCATCTCGCCTGCCAGATGCCCCACCACGCCGGTGCGCGAGTGCAGACCGGCAAACACACCGGCCAGAAAGGCCGATTGCTCCTGCAGCACCTCGTAGCAGGCCACGTTGGCGGCCGTGTACTGCCCCTGGGTCACCACGAAAGTGGTGCCCGGAAACTCTGCGTGCAGCGCCTGCACCGGGGCATCCCCCTGACCGCCGTGGGCCACCAGCAGGTCGACGCCACGGCGGCACAGGTCGCGCAGCGCTTCGGCGCGCCCCTCGGGTGTGCCGGGTCCGATCCAGCGGATCTCGACCTCGTGACCGAGCGCGCGCGAGCGCAGTGCGCCGGTCAGGCCGGCCTCGTTGAAGGCGCCACGGCCGTGTGGTCCGAACAGGGCCAGGGTGATGCGCGCGGCCTTCATGATGCGAGGCCCTGGCCGGCACTGGCGCCACGCGCGGGAAGCTGGGCTGACATGGACACTTCCGGTGAACGGGCACCACCGTGGTGCCCGAATCCGATCGCGTGCAAGAAGCATTCCCGCGGCGCGGGAGGGCCACCCGTGCAGGCACGCGGGGGTCGGTCAGCGGTGCAGGCCGGGGGTGCGGCTCACTTGCGCTTCTCGCTGATCCAGTCGGCCAGGGCGAACAGCAGGCCGGAGATCACGAAGGTCAGGTGGATGGCGATCTTCCAGCCGAGTTGCTCGCCGGTGAGCGAGGTGCTGACCAGGAAGGCCTTGAGCAGCTCGACGGCCGAGATGGCCACGATGGCGCCGATGAGCTTCATCTTCAGGTCCGAGAAGCCGACCTTGCCCATCCAGGCCGGCCGGTCCTCGTGCTCGCCGATGCTCAGCTTCGAGACGAAGTTCTCGTAGGCGCTGAAGACGATGATCAGCAGCAGCACCGCGATCAGCGCCGTGTCGACCAGCGTCAGGATCGAGATCACGGTGTCGTGCTCGATGAGTCCCAGCACGCCCTGCACCAGCAGGCCCATTTCCTTGAAGAACTTGAGCAGCAGCACCAGGATGCTCACGATCAGGCCCAGGAAGAAGGGCACCAGCAGCCAGCGGCTGGAGAAAATGAGTTTCTCCAGCGTGACTTCGATCCTGTTGGGTGTGGGGGGCATGGGCGTGGGCGCGGTGGGTGTATGCAAACCTGCGCTACAAGGATAGCGGAAGACGGCACCCCTATACTTGCGCACAAACCGACGCCTCCATGCCGCTGCCGCGACACCCCGAACGCCATCCGCCGTCGACCCCGCTGGAGTGGCGGTCCGCTTTCGCCAGCCCGGAGGGACGCTGGCTGGCCCTGGGGGCCTTGCTGGCGGCCGCTGCCCTGCTGTCCCTGGGCGCGGCTGCACCCTGGTGGCCTGAACAGACACTCACGCTGGCGGCGATGAGCGGCCTGAACCTGATCATCGGCCGGGCGGCCGGCATGGCCTACGGCTACGCCAACGGGCTGGACCATCTGCCCGTCATTGCCTGCAACGTCATTGTCGAAACCGTGCAGGTGCTGGTGATCTACCCCCTGTTCGTGCTCAGCTGCCGGCAGTGGCTGTTGCCGGGCTGGCTTGCGGCGCCGCTGGCGCGCCTGCGGGCGAGTGCCGAGAGCAGCCATGCCGCGGTGCGCCGCTTCGGTGTCGTCGGGTTGTTCGTCTTCGTCTTCATGCCCTTCTGGATGACCGGCCCGGTGGTCGGGTCGTTCATCGGCTACCTGCTCGGTCTGCGCACACGCACCACGCTGGCCGTCGTGCTGGCGGGCACCTATGTGGCCATCGCGGTGTATGCGCTTTTTCTCGACGAGGTCGATGCCTGGGCGTCCACTTACGGACGCTACGCGGTGTTTCTGGCTCTGGTGGCCCTGGCCGCTGTGGCCATGCTGGTCCAGCGCTGGCGCGGCCGCAGCCGGCCGCCGGGCTGAACCGCGTTTGCCACGCCCGGCGCTGTTGCGATGACCTTCCAGTCCCCACCCCTCCCGCTCGTGCTGGCCGGCCCCCTGTTGCGCCGTTGCACGCCGACGCGGCTGGTGTGGTGGCTGGCGGTGCGCGAACCGGTTCGAGTGCGGCTGCAGCTGGTACCCGAGGCAGGCCCCGGCCTCGAGCGCGAACTCGTGCCCGGCGACCCGGGCTGCCGGCTGCTGTCGGCCGGCCGGCACCTGCATTACCTGCTGATCGATGTCCGGCTCGACGATCCCCTGCCGCAGGACTGCTGGATCGGCTACTCGCTGGCCCTGCGGCCGGTCGGGGCGGTCGACGCAGCCTGGCAGGATTGGACGCACTGGGCGCCGGACCTGTGCTACGCGGGTCGGGCATCGCCCGGGTTTGTGCTGCCCTCGCGTGTGCGCAGCCTGCTGCACGGGTCCTGCCGCAAACCGCACCACCCCGGCGCAGACGGCCTTGTCGAGGCCGACCGCCTGCTGCAGAGCCTGCTGGCGCAGGGAGCGCGCCCGGCCGATGTTGTGGCGCCGGATGGGCTGCCCGAATGGCCGTCCATGCTGGTGATGACCGGCGACCAGGTGTATGCGGACGACGTGGCCGGCCCGATGCTGCATGCGATCCACCATCTGGTGGCGCGGCTGGGTCTGCCGGACGAGCCGCTGGACGGAGGCGATCTGTCCGGTGTGGACAGCGCGCAGGCGCTGTACCGGCATCCCGCCGGCTTCTACCGCCGGGAGACCCTGTTGCCGAGCCAGGCCCGCCGCCACCGCGATCTGGTCGAGGTGCTGTTCGGCGGTGTCGAGAAGCCGGTGTTCACGAC
>SBFS01000279.1 GCA_006227825.1 Burkholderiales bacterium
CTGCTGCTGATGCTGGTGGTGATGGCCATGCTGGTCTGGGCCCTGGGCCTGCGCCGGCGCCCGCGCGCGGTGCTGGCCGCCCTGTCGGCCGCCGCACTGCTCTGGCTGGGCTGGTCGGTCGGCCCGCATGTGACCCGCGTCAGCAGCGACCTGGCTGGTGCAGCGACACCCACCGCCGTCGCCGGCGTGAGCTGGGAGCCCTGGAGTGAGGCACGGCAGGCCGAACTGCTGGCCGCGGGCCGTCCGGTGTTCGTCGACTTCACCGCTGCCTGGTGCGTGACCTGCCAGTACAACAAGCGCACCACCCTGTCCGACGAGGGCGTGCTGGCCGACTTCGGCGAACGCCAGGTGGCCCTGCTGCGCGCCGACTGGACCCGCCGCGACCCCCAGATCACCGCCGAACTGGCGCGGCTGGGGCGCAATGGCGTGCCGGTGTACGCCCTTTACAAGAACGGACAGCCCACGGTCGTGCTGTCCGAAATCCTGTCCGTGGAGGAGGTCCGCGCGACGCTGGCTTCGCTGTGACGTCCGGTCGTCGTTCCCGCCGCTTGTCTTCAGGAACCCTGTCATGACATTGAACCGCCGCCATCTCCTGGGCCTGGGTGCAGGCCTTCCCCTGGGCCTGCTGCTGCCGGGCCTGTCGCATGCCGCCCGGATCGGGCAGGCAGCGCCCGACTTCACCCTGGAGGACACGGCGGGCCGGCCGGTGCGCCTGTCCGGCCTGCGCGGCAAGCCGGTGGTGCTCGAGTGGCTCAACCCCGGCTGCCCCTTCGTGCGCAAGCACTACCAGGGCAACATGCAGGCGCTGCAGGCCGCCTACACCGCCAAGGGTGTGTCCTGGCTGGCCATCAACTCCACCCACGACGCGAGCACCGATTACCTGGCGCCGCCCCAACTGGGTCGCTGGATGCAGGAACACAAGGCCGCCGCCACCGCCACCCTGATGGACGAGGATGGACTGGTCGGCGCCGCCTACGCGGCCCGGGTGACACCCCACATGTACATCATCGACGCCCAGGGCACCCTGGTGTACGCGGGCGCCATCGACAGCATCCCGTCGGCGCGCGTGGCCGACATCGAACGCGCCACCAACTACGTGCGCCAGGGCCTGGACGAGCTGCTGGCCGGCAAGCCCCTGAGCCAGCCGACCAGCCAGGCCTACGGCTGCAGCATCAAGTACAAGAACGGACCCGCCTGATGCCTCCGACCGCCCCCCGGGCACCTGCTCCGAGCCAACCCCTGTCCCGCCGGCGGCTGGCCGTCGCTGCCGCGGTCATCGCCGCCGGCCCGGTCTTCGGCGGCCTGGCCGGCTGCAGCCGCGGCCCGGACCCCCTGCGGGTGGAGCTGGAGGAGGGCCGCGCCCTGTTCGAATCCAGGCAGGTGCTGATGTTCGACATCCGGGAGAGCAGCGAACACGCCACCGGCGTGGCCAACGGCGCGCGCCTGCTGCCCATGTCGCAACTGCAGCAGCGCCTGGGGGAAATCCCGCGCGACCCGCAGCAGCCGGTCCTGATCATCTGCAACACCCAGAACCGCTCCAGCAAGGTGGTGCAGGCCATGCACGAGGCCGGATGGACCAATGTGCGCTATGTGCATGGTGGCATGAGCGCCTGGGCCCGCAACGGCTGGCCCATGGTGCGGCCGTTCGGGCTGCCCGGCTCCTGAGACCCCGGGCCGGCACCGCCGGCCCGTTCGCATGCCCGACCGGAAGCCGCCCCCCAGGCGGGATAATCCGGGCTGTAACAGCGACAACACCCTGGATTTCCCATGCCCTTTGCCCCCCTGCAGAACGACACCTTCCTGCGCGCCTGCCTGCGCCAGTCCACCGACCACACGCCGGTGTGGCTGATGCGCCAGGCCGGCCGCTACCTGCCCGAGTACTGCGCCACGCGCGCCCGGGCCGGTTCGTTCATGGGGCTGGCCACGAATGTCGACTACGCCACCGAGGTCACCCTGCAACCGCTGGAGCGCTACCCGCTGGACGCGGCCATCCTGTTCAGTGACATCCTGACCGTGCCCGACGCCATGGGCCTGGGCCTGTCGTTCCAGCAGGGCGAGGGCCCGAAGTTCGCGAAGACGGTGCGCACCGAAGCCGACGTGGACCGGCTGGCCGTGCCCGACATGGACCGGCTGCGCTACGTGTTCGACGCGGTCACCAGCATCCGCCGTGCACTGGACGGGCGGGTGCCGCTGATCGGCTTCTCCGGCAGTCCCTGGACGCTGGCCTGCTACATGGTCGAGGGTGGCGGCAGCGACGACTACCGGCTGGTCAAGGGCCTGATGTACAGCCGCCCGGACCTGATGCACCGCATCCTGGCCATCAACGCCGACGCGGTGGCCGCCTACCTGAACGCGCAGATCGACGCCGGCGCACAGGCGGTGATGGTGTTCGACAGCTGGGGAGGCGTGCTGGCCGACGGCAAGTTCCAGGAATTTTCGCTGGCCTACACCCGGCGCGTGCTGGCGCAGCTCAAGCGCACGGACGCCAACGGTGCGGTGGTTCCGCGCATCGTCTTCACCAAGGGTGGCGGCCTGTGGCTGACCGACATGAAGGACCTGGACTGCGAGGTGCTGGGGCTGGACTGGACGGTGAACCTCGGCCGGGCGCGGGCCCTGGTCGGCGAGAGCAAGGCGCTGCAGGGCAACATCGACCCGAACGTGCTGTTTGCACCGCCCGAGGCGATCGAGCGCGAGGTCGCGGGCGTGCTGGAGAGTTTCGGCCCGCCGCACCAGGGGACGGGCCAGGGCCCGACACACATCTTCAACCTCGGCCATGGCATCAGCCAGTACACGCCGCCGGAGCATGTGAAGGCGCTGGTGGACGCGGTCCACCGCCACTCGCGCCGGTTGCGCGCGGCCTGAGGCCGGCAGCCCGACCCCGCCGCAGCCCGCATGGCGCCGTCTGCGCGTGCTAGCACAAAATCGGCCGAAAAAAAGACTTGACAAGCCTCACTTATGCACAAAATTCGTGCTGCGGTGCGGCGCCACCCGCACGCCGTGTGACAGCGTCACGGCTTCGTCACCATTGACGTAAGTCATTGATTTAACTGGGGTTTGTTTTCTGCTTTTTTTCTAGGCAAATTAAGCAAAGCCTTGATTTTCAAGGCTTCCGGACCGGCAGCGGACAACTATCAACAAAGTTATCCACAATTTCTCTGGACAGCGCAGGAAGCAATGGCAAATCAAGCACTTAGCGCCAATTTCGACAGTTGAACCGAAGAAAAGGCCCGCAAAATGAGCTTTTGGCCTTCCGTCGCGGTGGCCACCCCGGCCCATGGCGGTCTGGCGCCGACGCTGAGTTACCGAAGTGAGTCTGTGCTTGCGCCCGGCTCGCTGGTGCGCGTGCCGCTGGGTTCGCGCGAGGTGCTCGGCGTGGTCTGGAGCTGTCCGGACACACCGCCCGAAGGCCTCGATCCGGGCCTCGCGCGCCCGGTGGCCGCCGTGCTGGACGGCCTGCCTCCGCTGGCGGCCAGCTGGCGCCAGCTGGTCGGGTTCGCGGCACGCTATTACCAGCGCAGCGTGGGGGAAATCGCCCTGTCGGCACTGCCGCCGGCCCTGCGTGACCTGGACAACACCCGCCTGCAGCGCCGGCTCAGGCGCCTGGCCAGTGCCCGCTCCGCCGCAGGCGCTGCGGCCACCTCGCCGGCGGCGCCCGAGCTCAGTCCGGAGCAGGCACAGGCACTGACCGCCCTGGCCGGCGCGCAGCGGCCGGTGCTGCTGCATGGCGCCACCGGCAGCGGCAAGACCGAGGTCTACCTGCGCGCCACCGAACGCGCGCTCGCGTCCGGCCCGACGGCCCAGGTGCTGGTCATGGTGCCCGAGATCAACCTGACGCCGCAGCTGGAGGCGCGCTTTCGGGCCCGCTTCGACACCGCCTTCGGCTCCGGTGCCCTGGTCTGCATGCACAGCGGCATGACGCCCGCCCAGCGCCTGCAGGCCTGGCTGGCGGCGCACTGCGGACAGGCGCGCATCGTGCTCGGCACCCGCATGGCCATCTTCGCCAGCCTGCCCGGGCTGCGGCTGATCGTGGTCGACGAGGAACACGACCCGAGCTACAAGAGCCAGGACGGCGCCCGCTACTCGGCCCGCGACCTGGCCGTCTACCGGGCGCGACAGGAGAGCGAGGTCCCGGACGAAGAAGCGGGCGGCGGCGGGCCGGACACGGCGCCGGCGCGCTGCCAGGTGCTGCTGGGGTCGGCCACCCCTTCGCTGGAGAGCTGGCACGCCGCGACGCAGGGCCGCTACCAGCGCGTGGACATGCCCGGCCGCATCGGCGGTGGCGGCCTGCCGCCGCTGCGGCTGGTCGACATGAACCACCAGCCCAAGGGCGCCCTGGTCTCGCCCCCCCTGCTGGCCGCCATGCAGGCGCGCATTGCCCGCGGGGAACAGTGCCTGATCCTGCTCAACCGTCGCGGCTACGCGCCGGTCCTGTCCTGCGGCGCCTGCGACTGGAAGAGCAGCTGCCCGCACTGCAGCGCCTACCGGGTGTTCCACAAGACCGACCGCACCCTGCGCTGCCACCATTGCGGCTTCACCCAGCGCGTGCCCCGCGCCTGCCCCGACTGCGGCAACCTCGACATCGCCCCGATCGGCCGGGGCACCGAACAGCTCGAAGAGCAGTTGGCCGCGCTGCTGGCCGACGTGCGGCGTGCCGACGGCTCGCCGGCGCGGGTCGCCCGCATGGACGCCGACACCACCCGCGCCAGGGGCAGCCTGGAGGCCCAGCTGGAGGCGCTGCACAGCGGCGAGGTCGATGTGCTGGTGGGCACGCAGATGGTGGCCAAGGGACACGACTTCCGCCGCATCACCCTGGTGGCCAGCATCAACGCCGACGCCGCCCTGTTCGCCGCCGACTACCGGGCCCCGGAACGCCTGTTCGCCCTGCTGATGCAGGCCGCCGGGCGGGCGGGTCGCGATGCCCGCCACAGCGGCGCCAGCGAGATGTGGGTGCAGACCTGGCATCCGCAGCATCCGCTGTTCGCCGCCCTGGCGCGGCACGACTACCCGGGCTTTGCGGCGGCGCAGCTGGCCGAGCGCCAGGCAGCCGGCATGCCGCCCTTCGGCTTCCAGGCCCTGCTGCGGGCCGACGCCCGCACCCAGCAGGCGGCGCAGGCGTTTCTCAACGGCGCTGCCGCCGCGGCCGCCGGACTGCCCGGCGGCGATCAGGTGACGCTGTACCCGGCGGTGCCGCTGCCGGTGCAGCGGGTGGCCAACGTGGAGCGGGCCCAGCTGCTGGTGGAGTCCGGCTCGCGCCCGGCCCTGCAGCGCTTCCTGGCCGCTTGGCAGCCGCTGCTGCTGCAGGCGCGCGCCCTGCCGCAGGCCCGCGGCCTGATCCGGTTCGCGGTGGACGTGGACCCGCTGTCGGTCTGAGGACGTGCGCGGGCCGGCTACTGGCCAACGGCGGTCGTTGCCAGCAACGACTCGACGGTGCTGACCATGTCGCGGATCCGGAACGGCTTGAGCAGCAGCCGGCGGATGCGCAGTTCCTTGAGCACGCCGGCGGTGCGGCCGTCGACGGTGGTGGCGGTCAGCGCCACCGGCATGTCGGCCGGGCAGGCGAACTCGCCTTCGCGCAGGCGGCGCAGCAGGTCCATCGCCGCTTCGCCCTCGGCCAGCGAGAGGATGCATGCGGCCAGCGAGTCGTCCACCAGTTCCCGGGCGGCCGCGGCACAGCTGATGGTCTGCACCACGTCGGCCAGCCGAAGGTCCCGGCAAACCGAAGACACGGTGCCCCTGACCAGGCCGTCCGGCTCGAGCACCAGTATGCGTGGCAGGCTGTTGGCTGAGGTCAGGCTTGCCATTCCTGCGACTCCTGACGAAGCATTTCCTCGACGACCAGGTCACGCAGCGAGCCGAGGATGGCCAGGTCCAGCTCGTCCATCTCGCGCGGGCGGGTGTCCATGACGCACAGCGTGCCCAGGGCCATGCCGTAGGGCATGCGCAGCACCGCGCCGGCGTAGAAGCGCACCCAGGGCTTGTTCACCACCAGCGGGTTGTCGCGAAAGCGCTCGTCCTTGAGCGCATCGGGCACGACCAGGAAGTTGCGCTCCAGGATGGCATGGCCGCAGAAGGAAACCTCGCGGGGGATTTCCGAGTCTTCCATGCCGAAGTTCGACTTGAACCACTGACGGTCGCGGTCGACCAGCGAGACCAGGGCGATGGGCATGTCGAATTCCATGCGCGCAAACTGGGCGATGCGGTCAAAGCGCTCCTCCGGCGGCGTGTCCAGGATGAGCAGCTTGCGCAGCGCCTTGATGCGCTGGTGATCGTATTCAGGAATGGGCGCTGCGATCATGGGGGTTCCCGAGGGTCATGGACTGGTTGCCACCTGTATCGGCCGGCGGCGGCCAAACCTGAGTGCCGCCGTCATGCCCGTTTCACAAACGGGCCGCACAATGCACCCGTGCTCCAGGTCCGACGCATAACGGACGGCACTCCACGGCCACCCCCGGTGGCCGTTCCATTTTCAGGGCGAGTACAGGAAGCGAAAAAAAGCCCCCGGTCCTGGCGGCACCGGGGGCACGGGCAGGTCACCTGCCTGATCAGCGCCTCAGATCACTTCTTCAGGTCGAAACGGTCGAGGTTCATCACCTTGTTCCAGGCCGCCACGAAGTCGCGGACGAACTTGCCGCCGTTGTCGCTCTGGGCATAGACCTCGGCAATCGCGCGCAGCTGCGAGTTGGAGCCGAAGACCAGGTCGACCCGGGTGGCCGTCCACCTGGCGGCGCCGGTCTTGCGGTCGCTGCCCTGGTAGGCGTTGTCGCCGGTCGGCTTCCAGGCGGTGGACATGTCCACCAGGTTGACGAAGAAGTCGTTCGTGAGCTGACCCGGACGCCGGGTGAAGACGCCGTGTTGCGACCCCCCGTGGTTGGCGCCGAGCACCCGAAGGCCACCGACGAGCACCGTCATTTCGGGCGCGCTCAGCGTCAGCAACTGGGCCTTGTCCAGCAGCATCTCCTCGGGCGAGACGCTGAAGGCTTTCTTGCGGTAGTTGCGGAAGCCATCGGCCACCGGCTCCAGCACGGCGAAGGACTCGACGTCGGTCTGCTCCTGGCTGGCGTCCATGCGGCCCGGCGTGAACGGCACCTCGATGGCGTGGCCGGCGGCCTTGGCGGCCGCCTCGACCGCGGCGCCACCGGCCAGCACGATCAGGTCGGCCATCGAGACCTTCTTGCCGCCACCCTGGGTGCTGTTGAAGGTC